>NZ_JAQREZ010000016.1:0-72017 GCF_028598715.1 Pseudoalteromonas sp. GABNS16E | reverse complement strand
GGTTATGGACTTATAATAATGAACGCCCTAACATGGGCATAGGTGGGATAACACCCATACAAAAACTGGAAAAGTTAAACAACGAAAATTCTACAGATAACCTCCATTAAAAATGGGGAGATTACCGTGTCATTACACGATCAGAGTAGGAGTAGTCCATCGCAACTTCTATATCGATGTCATGGGGATTAAAGGTCTTTTTAAATTGCCAAGAGATGGAGGAAATTCCGAGTTTATTAAAATACTCACACCCAAGGAGAGTAGTTTTTAAAAGATTAAAATATGTTTCATTTTTAATCTCAGCAATATTAGCAAGATACTCTCTGTAATCAGCTATAGTTTGCACTGATAGTTTTAATAACTGCGTTTGCTGCTTCACCTCTAAATAAACACAAAAATGTGTAAGGCTAGAGTTTAGCTTTGATAAAGAAGACCATTTGCTTTCAACTTGTAAGTACTTAACTACCATTCTTGCTAATAGATCAGCATTGTCCTTTCCTAGCTTTTCAACAGCTATAGGGTAAAAAGATGTTTTTTTATTTCTCTCTGAAAACTCACCAGCTCCGATCACACTACTTAAGTTGGGATGAAACCTAGAGTTGGCAGACTCCTTATCTTGTGCCGGTTCAAAGAAGAATCGAATGCCCTTATTTGTATTTTCAATGAATGAACTAAAGGGAGGTAATTCAGGGTGAGTTAAAGAAATTAGCTTCTTACTTTGTTTTACTTCATTTCTATACTTAGTTAAATCTCTTTTAATTTTAGTAGCCATGAATTCCCCGTGTTTAATTTCAGCATTTTAAATATAGTTCATCGATCAACAATTTGGTAATTATAATGTTTGTAACTTTGGGCGGCGTTAATACCGATGAGCTGAGCTCTAAAACCTTTGAAGCTAAAAAAGCCAAAGGCTTATATTTTATAGGCGAAGTAACCGATGTAACAGGCTGGCTTGGGGGCTACAACTTCCAGTATGCGTGGAGTTGTGGGTTTGCATGTGGGCAATATGCATAAGTATTTCAGCGTATTGTGGTAGGTGAGATAAAAATATTACACTCTTAATTAAGGTGATTTTAAAGAGTGTAATATTGGTGCGTATATTTTTGCTGTTAAGTATTGTCGCTACAAGTTTTAATGCATTAGCATCAGAAAACTACAGCGATCATGAAGCGTTTTGCTTGCAACAGCCCAAAACGCACTGTTTAACTTATATTGAAACGCGCCTTAATGAAGTCAAAGATAACCCTGCACAATGGTACAAAATAAAAACCTACCAATTTGATTACTACTACGACTACCAACAGTTCGAAAACTTACTCAACGCTATTACTCCTTTTTTAGAGCAAGATAAGCTGCCCGATGTATTTAAGCTACAAATGTATTTTTATTACGCGAAAGCACTTAACTATATTGGCAAAAAAGCAGAAGCTAAAACGTATGCCGCTAAAGCGTTTACCCAGTTAGACGGGATATATAATGCTTTTGGTGACCCTTTAAGATTAGTGGAGTTGGCTAACCTACACTATGTGTTTGGTAGTAAAAAAGCAGCGATGCGATTACTAAGAGATGCCGAGCAGCGCTTTGCAAAAAATAACGATCCTATTTTTCATTTAGAGCTGCACATTAACAAAGCGCATATTTACTTAAAGTGGCAGCAATACGAGCACGCAGTAAAAAGTAATTTAATGGCCTATAACGCCATAAAAAACACCAACCACGCTGCTAAAATAGTGCTTGCTAGCGGTAACTTAGCGTACAGTTATCAGCAAAATAAAGAGTATTTAGAAGCTATAAATTATTATAAAACCGCATTCAAATTTACTGAGCCCTCAAGCATTTACCATGCTATTTATAGCTTACGTTTAGCGCAGGTATATTTACAAATAGGTAAAAAGGTACAAGCGAAAGAATGGCTTAGTCGCATTGATAGAAACGCCACCGAGTTTGGTAAAGGCCATGCTGCATTGTATAGCAAGCTGCAGCACGCCCTTAGCAATAATTAATTTGCAATCGCTGCTTTATATGGGGTGTTAACGCCTGCGTAACGCGGGCCAAATATTTCTAAACCTTTAGGGCCTGTAAATTCCTTTGGCGCTGGTAAAATTACAACGGCTACTTTCATGCCTACCTCGTAATTAGGATTAGTAATGGGTGTGCCTGTTTGGCTGTTAATACAGCATATTAAATCAGGAATGGTTACGTGCACTTCATCATTTAAAAACGCGGCCATGTTTTCGTTTTTAACCGTTATTTTGTAGCTGTTATTTACAAACTCGCCTAACCCTATAAGTGTTACTTCGCCTAAGGTAAAGCCTTCTACGGTGTTAAATTCAAATTTGCTTACCTCGCCTTCAAAGGCAACAAAGCCGCCGCCGTGCTTGGCAATTATGTGTGCGGTGTTAGCGTGCTGCTCGTTGGCTTCACGCATTGCTTTACCAAGTTTAAGGGCTTTACTAATGGTGCCATGAATAACCGCGTTTTTCATTTGCTCAATAGGTAAAATATGATCAATGGCTGCTATGTCGTTACGGCTAATTTTAGCCAGTGCTCGCACTACTGTTTCGGCGCGTAAGTCGTCCATTACATTTTCGCAAATAAAGCACTCACCAAATTCATTCGCGGTAATAATGGGCGCTGCGGGTAAGTTATTTAAATAATAGGTTGAATGGGTGATCTCCGGTACTGCGCGCCCAGCGGGGTCGGCATCAATAATGTAGCCGTCAAACATTGCAGCTAAGTAAAACGATACTGCGGTGTTTGAGCCGCCAAGCTCACAACAAATAGTGCCATAAATAGCATCGTTACCTGTGTATTCAAGGGTGCGCTGGTAAGCAGCTAAAATAGCGTGCTTAGTGCTGCGGGGCAGGTTTGCATACGCGCGTTCTTCTTGTTCACTTAAAGCAGATATTGCCCCTAACATGTAAGGCGTACAAACAAGCTCACCCGCGGGGACTTCATCGGCACTAATTAGTTTAAAGCTTTTACCCTGTGCGAGTGCTTCGTCAATATAGGCAATGCCTTCACTTAACTCACCGCCGCCGCCAGTGCCTAAAATGGCGCAGCCGTATAAAATATCAATAAGTTGGTCACGATTAAGAATTTGCATGTGTGTATCGCTATTGGTTAACTCATACCCATCCCCAAAACAGATCACTTAATTAAGCGGATTGGTATAAAACAGCAGGCATTAAGAAAATACCTGCTGTAAAGGTGAAAAAATTAAAATTGGTAACTGAGCTCTATACCGTAACTACGAGGCTTATTAGGTTGGCGCACTAGGTCTGTAACCCCATCGGCCAGTAGAAAAATATCTTCAATAGCGCGCTCCTCCGTAAGGTTGTCTACGTAAACTTGAACGCTCCACTGCTCTGATTTAAGCCCTACACCGGCATTTAGGTAGGTATAACGCGACGACTCAACATCAGGAATATCAATACTGGATGTTTTAGGGCCTTCAATTAATAGCTCAGCGCGCGAGAACAGTGACCATTCTCCGTTGAGTGCTAAGTTATGATTTGCTGACAGCCCGTAGTTATATTCAGGCACCCAAAATTGTGGCCTGCCAGCCAGTTCGGGGCGTAGTGCAAAGCGTTTAATTTCTGAATCAACAATACCTGCACTGAGGTTAATACTTAAATTGCTGGTGGCAGCAAAGGCGGCTTCTAGCTCTAAGCCTTTGGTTTGTACTTCGTCAATAGAGAGGTTTTCAAGGGTGAAGGTATCTATATTAAATTGGGTAAATTGCGCATCGTCTTGCTCAATAATAAACGCGGCGCCATTAAGGGTAACTTTGTTATTAAACAAAGCGGTTTTAAAGCCTATTTCGTAGCTGTCAGAAATTTCTTTATCAAAGGTGCGGCTAATACCGTCGGCCGGCTCGTTAAAGCCCCCACTTCTAAAGCCACGCGAGTAGCCGGTGTAAAGCAGTAGGTCGTCATTCATTTGGTACGCTAAGGTAACTTTAGGCTGTAATTGGCTAAACGATTTTTTAGCGTAAGTGGCGTCTTTATTGGTTGGATCGAACGACTCGCGAGTATCGTGATCGTAACGCATCGCACCGGTGAGCTCTAACTGCTCGTTTATATCGTAGTTAAACTGCCCAGCAAGTGCCCATGCATCGCTGCTGTTGTTGTCGATAATTGAAAGGTAGGGCTCGTCGTTGGCAAAATCTGCACGCGTTAAAATTTCGGCATCGGTAAAATCATCGTAAAATAATACCGCAGTATCGCGGTCGCGCTGTTGATAAAACGCCGACACCGACCATCTAAAAGCCTGATCCGACTGGGATATAAAGCGCGACTCTACCGTTAACGATTCAATATCGTATAACCCTTCAGTACCAAATGGGGCTCTAAAAAAGCCATCTTCGTCAATAAAGGTGGCATCGGCAGAGTAGTCGCCATCGTAAAAGTGCTCGTTTTCTGAATTGCTGTACGCGGTTACAAACTCAAATTTACCTAAATCGTAATATTGGGTTAGCTTGGCGCTTAGCTCATACACATCACGCTCATCTTGGTTAATAATATTTTGTGAGGTATTAATTGAAAAGTCTTCAATGGTGTCATCGCTCACCCCTTGGTAGTAAGCAAACCCAGCTTCGCTTGAGGTGTATTTACCTTTAAGATTTATTGAGGTGTCTTCGCTTAGCTCAAACTCTAACTGTGAAAAAACCGATTGCTCTTTTAACGGGTCGGCGTAATCGCCTGTGTAGGTATTTTTAATCAGCCCATCGGTATCCTTAATGTAACCACCGGCTCTAAAATAAGCGGTGTTTTCATCGTTAAGCGAACCCGATACAACCGCATTCAAATTATACGTGTTGCCATTACCTACAGAGCCTTTAATTTTACCTTCAAAGTCTTCAATGGGTTTTTTAGTTGTCACAATAACCGCACCACCAATGGCGCCGCGGCCATACAGTGCGCCTTGTGCACCACGCATAACTTCAATACGTTCAATATCAACTAGGTCTTGGTTTATAAACTCTAAATCGGGGGCGGTAACACCATCAACTACAAACGCTAATGGCGGATCGCCCACCTGCGGTGTAATTAAGCCACGAATAGTAATACGGGCAAGGCCGGGCCTAAAATTATCGAGCTGCGATAAGTTGGGAGTTAAATTAGCAACATCACGAAAGTTAGTAATACGTGATTTTTCGATTGTCTCGGCGCTAAATGCGGTAACAGAGTCAGGCACGTTTTGTATCGACTCAACACGCCCGCGCGATATCACCGAAATTTTCTCTATAGTGTCAGTTACTGTTTGTTGTTGTTCTTGCGCATGCACATAGTTTATGCACGACAGGGTAACTGCCGATGCTAATAGTGTTTTACGAAAGCGTATTTTGTTGTATCTGCTCATGTTCTATGTCCTAATGTGACTATCATGGTGATGTTACTTAGTGATAAACATTGTCGCTTTTTCAGACAAAATAATATTTTTTAAACCCTTAATACAGCACACACAAATTGCTGAAAATAACGCTTAAGCGCGTAATTTTATGTATTTGTTGACCTTAAATTTACAAAATTCATTATTATTAAATGTGAAACCGGTTATGAAAAAAACGATAAAAATAGACAGGTATAATCAAAAAATACTGGCAATTCTGCACCTAACTGCCGATTTAACAAACGTTGAATTGGCCGAGCAAGTTAACTTGTCGCCCAGTGCATGTTTTCAGCGAGTAAAGGCATTAAAAGAGGCGGGATATTTTAGAACCTTTCATGCTGATATAAATTTAGAGCAAATTTGTGAGCACGTGTTTGCCTATATGGAATTTACCCTAGAGGACAATAACCTAGCAGCACGGCGTAAGTTTTTAGCTGACATACACAACATCCCCGAAATAATGGATTGCATGCAACTAAGTGGCGATATTGATTATATTTCTTTTTGTTGCTTTGCCGATATTCAAGCGCTTAATGCAATGTGCGACAGGCTAACCGGCAGCTCACAGTATGCAATTAAAAAGCTGACTACACGCATAGTGCTTGAGCGCGCTAAGTTCTTTTTAGGCTACCCGCTGGAAAAACTTAAATGGCGAGACGAAATGAAAGTAGACGATGAAGAGTAGCCCCCTAATTTAGAGTAATAAAAAGGCGCTTTATGCGCCTTTTTATTGTTTAAAGTTATTGCTGAACAACCGGTTTGGGCGCAATGGCTTTTGCAAACAGGGTATAAATAACGGCCGTTAATATAATAGCGTCAATCACGGTAATACCACTCATTGATACGTTAAATAAAGCGCCATTACACACCGCATATGCCGCGCCTACAAACCACGCGCTAAACGCGGGAAGTGAAAAGTTAGCGTTATTTGCCAAAGCAGCTGCGTTATAAGCATGGGGTTTAATAAACAATGCATCAACAATAATTACGCCTGCTACCGGTACAAAAATATCAGACAAAAACGCTAAAAAGCTTATAAACATATCTAAAATATTTATAAAGGCGGCGCCAATTCCCACCAAACCTAATAACACAATAACCCACTTTTTATGCCAATGCGGGAAGGTAGCCTCTACGCTAAGGGCGGTACTGTAAAGGTTTAACGAATTTAAAATCCAGCTGCCTGCTATCACAATAAAAAACGCCGAAAACCCCAAATTAAGCGCAAGCATTAAGCTTAATATTTCGGTTTCTTGCATGGCGGCTGCGGCAAATACAGCCACAAAAATAACCAAAAGCTCAATAACCATATACGCAATAAATGAGGTGTACACGCCGCCACGTTTTTGCTTAGAAAAACGGGTTATGTCGGGCAATATTATTGCGCCAATAATAACGCCGCCAACAATGGCAGCTACACCATCTTCAAGAGAAAGCACTGCTGATTTTTCTAAATTAATAAAATCAACCAGTGGCATACTATCGAGCGCGCCAAAAAGCATCATAGCGGTGACCGCAGCCAAAATAGGGATCATGATAGAGGCCAGCACATTAATGGCTTTAAACCCATACAGTGTGGTTATGAGCATGGCGCAACCTGCGACTATATCGATGGGCCATTCGGGCATAATAATATTAAATTCTGCACTGAGTAAGCGCACCACGGCATTAGAAAACAAATCAATATTTACGCCAAACCAGCCAATTAATGATAAAGCAAAGGCAATATTAACAATGCCCGCGCCAGCATTACCAAACGCTATTTTTACCAATAAATAAGAGCTTAAGCGGCTTTTTACACCTATGGTGCCCATAGCCCCACCAATAAGGGTTAATATAAGTGAGCCAATAACTAACGCCCACAGTGTATTACTCACACTTGAACTTTGATGTATTTCTAGGCCGGTGATAAAAGTGGGCAGCGAAAAGCTGAGCATAGCGGCTATGGCTGCAATGCGCGGCCAGGCAACAAGTTCGTTGCTATTAATAGTGTGGGGGTCGTTCCCGTTTGGCATTGCCAGTTTCTCTTTTTTATTATCTTTTATATTACTATACGCCGCTGGCGTGCAAAATTTTTTATTATTAGGTGTTTATTCAAAATATGAGGTTTAAAAAGTAGGGGGCGCACAAAATTATATTTTGTGGTGATTATTTTTAGGGTGTTAAAGGCGTAACTATTTAGGCAAAAAAAACCGCCAAAAAGGCGGTTTAAAGGTCTACACAACACAATTAAATGTTTTACCTTATTGGGTTATTTTAATAACGCCAACACGTCAAAACAGGCACCCATAGTATGGTAATCCGTTTTACCAATTGGGCTTTTCATGGTATCTATTTTTTTGTTATCTACGGTTAAAATTCTAAACCACGCACCGTATTGATGATCAACTAAGTGCTGCCACGAGTACTGCCAAATTTTGTCATACCACTGCTGGTATTTTTCATCCCCTGTGGTTTCATAAAGGTAGGCTGCACAGCACAGTGTTTCGGCTTGCACCCAAAAGTACTTGTCGTCATCACATATGCTTTTATCTGGCGCAAAGCCGTAACAAATACCGCCATGTTGTTTATCCCACGCAACGTCTATTGAATTATCAAATAACGCTTGAGCGCGCTCAACAAGCCAAGTTTGTGGCTTATGCTTATTTAAAAACATTAGTAGTTTTGACCACTCAGTTTGGTGACCTGGCTGAAAACCCCACGGGCGAAACAAATTTTTAGGATCGTCTTTGTTGTACTCTAAATCAACCTGCCAATTTATATCGTAGTGCTCCCAAATAAGCCCACCCATTAAATTAGCTTGGCGATTAACCATGTTATCGGCCAATGTGAGCGCGCGATTTAAAAATAGCTCATCTTGAGTTGCTTCATAAGCGGCAATAAGAGCTTCGCACGTATGCATATTGGCGTTTTGCCCGCGATACGGATCGCACTTAGTAAAGTCACTGTTGTGCTGATCTTTATACAAACCCGCTTTTGCATCCCAAAAATGGGTTTCCATTGTTTGAAATGTATCGTTTAGGTATTCGCGCGCCTCTGTAACACCTACGCGGTATGCCCAGCTGTAGGCTAAAATCACGAACGCAAAGCCATAGCAGTGGTTGGTATCATCAAGTACAGTGGCGTTACCTTGCTCAACACTCAATAACCAATTGTAACCGCCTGTTTGCTCAACAAAATGGTGCTTACGAATGAACTCAATACCCGATTTAACACGGTTTAGGTACTTTTCATCATTAAAGGTTTGGTACGCACGTGCATAGTTAAATACAAACCGAGTAGAGCTTACTAGGTGGCGAGTTTGCTTATCAAATACCTCACCATTATCCGAAAAGTTTTGGTAAAAACCGCCGTGTTCGTCGTCTATGTTTGGCTCGTAAAACGCCAGCGTATCGGCAATATGTTGTGTTAAAAATTCGCGGCTTTTAAAGTTATCAGGTGTGTGGCTCATAGTGCGCTCCTAAAATCGTTAAGCGATTTTTCGTTAGGAAGAGACGTAAATGCCCCTTTGTAAGATGCTGCATGAGCACCACATAACGAAGCAAATTCAAAAATAGTTGTTAGTGTTTCGGGGTTGTCGCAAAGCTTACTAAAAGAGCTAGGTGTAAGGTTTTGTAAGCCTAGTTGATACAACAATCCACCTACAAACGCATCTCCTGCGGCGGTGGCATCAACCATAGTTACCTTTTTAGGGTGAAGCGTTTGCTTGGCATTTTTGGTATACCAATGCATCGGGTTGCCTGCATCGGTGACCACAAATAACTCACAGCCATTATTGAGAGTGTCGGCTATAAATTCTTCACCCGTTTGCTCACCCGCTAAGTATTCAAGCTCTTCTTTAGAGGCTTTAATAATAGAGCAGTGCTTTAGTAAGGGTAAAATGTGTTCACGCGGGTTAGCATTATTAGGCCATAAGTTGAGGCGTAAGTTAATATCAAAACTGACAATTGAGTTATTTTGCTTGGCAAATTCAACCCCATACGCGGTGGTTTTACGTATGCGCTCGTCGGTTAAGGTATTTGAGCAAATATGAAAGATATCGCATTGCTCAAACCATTCACTGCTAAAGTCACTATTAGTAAAGTGCAGATCGGCGGTGTTATCACGGTAAAACTCAAACGTACGGTCGCCGTCCTTATCAAGTGATACAAACGCAAGGGCGGTTTTTGCTTGGTCGGTAAAGCGCATAAAGTCGGTTTTTACGCCTTGCTCTTTTAAGGCGTTATGTAAAAAATCACCAAAGCTGTCGGTGCTTAGCATGCCAGCAAAGTAGGCGTTACCACCTAGCTTTGCAATAGCTACGCTTACGTTTGCAGGCGCACCGCCTGCAAACTTAGTAAACGCTTCGTGCTCGCTGTTGTTTTGGCTTAATTTATCAGAGAGTAAATCAACCAATACTTCACCAAAACATATTGTGTGTTTCATAATGCTGCCTTAGTTATTAATCAAGTAGCCAATGCAGCGCAATAGCGGCTGTCCATGAGAAATCTTTACCACCACAGCCGGCGCCTGTTTCTGGGTTAAAATATTCGTAGTAACCCGATTTAAGCACTAAATCGCGCGTGTCGTCCTGAATTTTATCAGCCGTGGTCACAAACCCTGCTTCTTTAAGGCCGATGGCTATCATCCAGTTAATGTGTAACCAAATAGGGCCGCGCCAGTAACGCTGTGGCTCGTATTTTTCTTCTTTAGGGTGGGTAGATGCCACACTAAATTGACTCGACTCAATAAAATCTTCTGTCGCGGTATTAATAATACGCGTTTGCTCGTCAGTTGTTAAACCAGCATAAACGGTTAGTAGTGCCGCCGATGTTTTAACTTTCGCTAGGCTGTTGGTTAACACGTTTTTACAGTAAAAGTATTCGCTTTGCTCACACCATAACGTGTTAATTGCTGTTTGAGTTAGCTCTAGACGCTGTGCTAAATAATCGGTACGTGCATCGTTTAAACCGAGCTGTTCACCCATTTTGAGTAAATCTTTTGTCGCACGGTGCAAAATAGCAATAATACCTAGGTCGTTCATTTTGTACGGGCAGGTTTCGTAAATTACTTTGCTATCAAAATTGTTACGTTTAAAAAAGTCTACTAGGTATAAGAAACGGTCGTACTCGCTTTTATGCGGGCGCTGCGACGAATCAACATGGCTGGTGTCGCGGCGGGTGTATTCCCAATCAACACCAGGTACAGCTTCAAGGGCATCATCCCACGATGGGCTGTTATCCATACCCGATTCCCACGGGTGATAAGTGACCACTAAGCCTGTGTTTTCAGGATCGCGGTCGTTGTACCACCATAAATGGTAATCAACAACTTGAGAAAATAATGCTTTAACTTTTTGCTCTGCAAGGGCTTTATCTTGTGCGCTGGCAAGCATTTCTTTCATTACTGTTGCCACAACCGGTGGCTGCGAAATAGACGTACTTTTAATTTTTTTATCAGAGCCCCACACATCTGGACCAGGGAAGTAGGTAGTTGAGTCTTTATGAAATAAGATATGTGGCACCATGCCGTCATCCCACTGGCCTGAAAATAACACATCAATTTCTTGCCACGCACGGCTCTCGTCAGACTTCATCCACCCTAGGGCTGTAATCGCTGAATCCCAGTTCCACTGAAACGGGTAAAGGCCATGCGTAGGGACGGTATAGCCACCTAAATCGTTTGCTATAAGTGTTTTAGTAGCAAGTTCTGTAAGCGATGCCGCTGTGGCTGCATCAAGTTTACCGTTGATTGTAGTAGTCATATTGGGTGCTCTTTGTGTGTTATTTTCAATTTGGATAATATTAAAGCACTCATTATGGGTTGTAAATGTTTTTTTTCTGTGCTTAAATCCTGTTCGAAGTAACAAAAAACTAACATGTATACTTGATTATTTCGCACTTACTTAGCCACACTCTAAGTAATTACACACAGACAACTAGCACAATTGGAGAATACCCGTGAATAAAACTACGATCGCCTCTATTGTATCTTTATGCCTCACACAAGGCGCGTTTGCCGCAGAAGAGACTGCGCCAGATACAGCAAAAAAAGAAAATAACGTTGAACGTATTATCGTCTCTGGTACCAGCAAAGGACGCGTTATTTCAGATACCCCACAGTCAGTAACCTCTATTAGCGAAGATGAATTAATAAAGCTTTCATCAAGCAGCCAAGCAGATGTATTACGTTATATCCCAGGTATTAAAGTAGAAGGGGGCGGTGGTGAGGTTGGAACAAACCTACAAGTAAGAGGCTTACCTTCATCGGGTCAGTTTCAGTTTACGCCACTGTCGTACGACGGTTCACCTAGTTTGAGTGTTTTTGGCTTAAACTCATCGGCGTTTGATGTGTACTATCGAAACGACTTAGGTATTGAGCGTGTAGAGTTTGTGCGTGGCGGTGTGTCTAACTTATTTGGTCAAGGCTCTGTAGCGGGTATTATTAACTATATTTCTAAAACGGGCAGCGATGATCCGCAAAGTACTGTGCAAATGGAGCTTTCTGATCAGGGCCGTACCCGTTTAGATTTTGCCACAAGCGGGCCGCTTAACGAAGATGGCCTTTATTATGCGCTGTCGGGCTTTTACCGTTACGATGAGGGTCCGTTAGATACAGGGCTTGAGACTAAAGGCACTCAGCTGCGCGGTAATATTCGTAAAGAATTTGATGACGGCTCTGGCTCATTTACTGTGTATGGCCAATACATTGACGACCAAGCGCAGTTTTACCTGCCTATTCCGCTTGATGGCGACAGCCGCGAACGCTTAACTGGTAACGATGGACGCGAAGTGGAGTCATTACAAACTGCTAATGTGTCTAACCTGTCTTACGATACTGCCAATGGTCGTTATGAATCGCCAATTAGTGATGGTGTGGTAACTAAAGGTGGCTCTATTTCAGTGGTGTTTGAAAAAGAGCTCGCTAACGATTTTGCTATTAACATGCGCAGTAAATACGCAAAGTACCAACACGAATTTAATTTATTTTTAGATGGCGACGGTACTATTAATGTACCTGAGAGCCAAGAAGAGTTTTTAGCTAACCGTGGCTTAGGTGATGTAAGCGATGCAGCGTTTACTTACACTGCATCGGGGCAGGCACTGGCAAGCGATGACTTATTATTTGCTAATCGTATTTTAGATAGAGACCGCCCAGCAGAGGATTTCTCTGCCGAATTTAATATTGTTAAAAGTATTTTTGTTGGCGATTTTAGCCACGATATTACCGTAGGTACGTTTTTCTCTCACAGTGAAGCCGATGACGATAACGTTATTACGACCTACTTGGGGGAATTTAACAATAACCCAGAACTGGTTGATTTAACGTACACCAATGCCGATGGTGATGTTGTTCAGTACACACAAAATGGTATTAGTGGCCCAGGTATTTCTTACACCAACCAAACAATTAGCGCTACCCGCCGTGCGCTTTATATAGCGGACCAAATGGAAAGCGATGATTGGATTATCGACTTTGGTGTACGTTATGAAGAAATTGACGGCAAAATTAGCCGTGAAGGCAGCCAAGTTGTACAAATTTCTGATGATCCATCACTTGCGCCTAATTTACAGGTAAACACTACAGGCAGTGGTGTAATGACCTACGGCGAAGTAGACACCTCTGAATTTGCAGTATCGGGTGCAGCGTTATACCGCTTAACCGATAACTTAAACGTATACGCGAATGCATCTCGCGGGTTTTTCTTCCCAGAAATTAGAGGGATTCAGTTTAACGATTTAGGTGAGCCTGCCAGCTACGAAGCCGAAATTGTTGAACAAGGCGAGCTTGGTATTAAGTTTTTTGATAACGACTTTAGCGGTAGCATCGCGTTATTTAGAACCGACCTAAAAGACAGACGCAGCGTAGACTTTGTTAACGATGGCAACGGTGGCGTATTAGAGCTGCCTGTTATGCAATCAACCAAAGCAACGGGTGTGGAGCTTACTGGTCGCTACGATATTACCGATGAGTGGGCGGTTGATGCCAACATGACCTACACTGACCACGAATTTACTGAGTTTGACTCAGACCCTTCTATTATTGGTAACGAGTTACGTCGTAAACCAAAAGTATTATTTAACTCTTCTATAAGCTACACCGCAGATAATTGGGATGCTGCTTTGTATCATAACTTTACAGGTAAAAACTTTGCTAACGATGCAAACTCTGTAGAGCTTGATTCATTCCACTTGTTTAGATTTGATGCGGGTTATAACTGGCAAATCGCCCCAGAGCAAACCGTACGTTTAAGCGTAGGGGTATTTAATTTGTTTGACTCTGATGGTGTTACCGAAGGCTCGCCGCGTTTAGGTAATAGCCAAACGTCAGACAATCCTTACTTTGTAGGCCGTCCAATTCTCCCACGACGCGTTACATTTAGAGTCAAATACGACTTTTAAATAAATGCTTTACGCCTATTAACCTGTTTTGGGGTTAATAGGCTTTTTGCATTGTGATGCATTTTTCAGCTAAGTTAGCGATAGGCTTGTTTTTAGGGACTGTTTTAGAAGTAAGCATGTAGCTGTTTAGTTTTTTATTTTTGAGAAGGCGCTGTGTTTTCTTAATGTGAATACGCGAAATAATTATGAATATATTAGATTTTTCAATAGTTGCTCTTTACCTTGGTGCCTTATTGGTAATGGGGTTTATGCTACGCGAACAAACCAATAAAAGTGATTACTTTTTAGGAGGCAAAAGCTTAGGGTGGAAACCTTTAGCTTTGTCGGTAATGGCCACTCAGCTTTCGGCTATTAGCTTTATTTCGGCTCCTGCATTTGTTGGTTTGCGTGAAGGCGGTGGTATGCAATGGCTCTCGTATGAGTTAGGTGTGCCGCTTGCGATGATTTTAATTTTAGCGACTATTTTACCTAAGCTTTATAAAAGCGGCATTGTAAGTATTTATGATTACTTAGAAATGCGTTTTGGTCGTTCTACCCGTGTGCTTATTAGTGTGGTGTTTCAGTTTAGCCGCGCATTTGCCACCGGTATTATGATTTATGCGGTATCGCTTATTCTCCAAGGCACCATGGGCATAGAAGCATGGCAAGCCATTGTGCTTACCGGCGTGATCACGGTGTTATATTCACTGCAAGGCGGTATGAAAGCCGTGGTGTATGGTGATGCAATTCAAATGATCATCATTGTACTAGGTACTATTGCTTGTATTGGCTTTGGACTTTATCACTTAGGTGGGGTTGATACCTTTATTGCTAATGTTGATTCGAGCCGATTAGAAGCCATAAAATTTGATTCGTTTGGATTTAGTGGCGATGGTTTTGGCTTTTTACCTATGATTTTTGGTGGTGTGGTGCTTTACGCCTCTTACTATGGGTGTGACCAAACACAAGCGCAACGTGCACTTAGTGCAAAAGATCCTAAAAACTTACGCTACATGATTTTAGCCAACGGCGTTGTGCGTTTTCCTATTACTATTTTATATTGTGTGTCGGGCTTAATTGTAGGCACACTGGCTATGAGCAACCCCGAGTTTTTAGCCAAAATTCCAGCCGATAACCCAGATTGGATGATGCCAATCTTTATTTTAGATTACTTACCACATGGCTTAATTGGTTTATTAGTGGTGGCTATTTTATCTGCGGCTATGTCATCACTTAGCTCTGCTATTAACTCGCTTTCGGCGGTAAGTATTGAAGACTACAGCCGTATTTCAAATAAAGAGCTAGACCAACCAACCTACTTAAAACTGGCTAAATACTTAGGGCTTATTTGGGGGGCAATTACGTTAATTTTATCGCTTTATGCTGGTGATATAGCGCCAACTATTATTGAAGCCATTAACAAAGTAGGCTCGTTATTTTATGGCCCAATACTGGCGGTATTTTTAATTGCCGTAGTTAGTAAGCGCAGTGCTGCGCTGCATGCAAACATAGGCTTAATTAGTGGTGTGTTAATTAACTTGTTGGTGTCGGTATTTGCGCCAGACGTATTTTGGTTTTGGTGGAACTTTATTGGCTTTGTGGCCACTGCGGTGATTACCCTTACGACAAGCATTGCGATTCCACGCGAAGTAAACGAGGTTGCTAAAGCGCAAAACGCTGAGACTATCTCAAACTCAATTTTAACCGGTAAAGATATCGTTATGCTGCTTAGCATGTTTGTTGTGATGGTATTAATTTGCCTTGCTATTCCATCAATTTTTTCGTGAGCGTTAACCCATGGATTCTAAAAAGTCATTTTTAATCGATTTATTTACCACGGCGGTAAATGCCTGTAAACCGAGTGCTTGCATGAGCAAGTACTTGGAAAATATAGATGCCAGTAATGGCTTATGCGTGGTGGGAGCCGGTAAGGCCGCCGCCGAAATGGCTGCAGAGGTTAACCGTTTTTATGGTGATAAATGCTTTGGTGCGGTAGTGACACGTTACGGTTACGAAAGTGCCGGCGATACTGGGCGGATTAAAGTGCTTAGTGCTAATCACCCAACGCCAGATGATAACAGCTTAGCAGCAGGTAAAGAGTTATTGGCGCTTGTAAAAAATAACCCGGCCGATATTCCTATTTTGTTTATTATATCAGGCGGCGGCTCGTCGCTTATGTGTTTGCCGGTAGATGATGTACCGTTTGGGCAAAAGCAGGCGCTTAATCAGTTTTTACTTAAAAGTGGTGCAAGTGTTGATGAAATTAACGTTGTGCGCAAACAGCTCTCGCTTGTTAAAGGTGGCAAGTTAGCGCAAGCGGCTAAGTCGGATTATGTCACGCTGATTATTTCGGATGTAGTAGTGGATAAGCCAAGTGATATTGCATCAGGCCCCACAATTAGTGATAACAGCACTAAAGCCGATGCGCTGGCTATTTTACAAAAGTACAACTGGCCGGTTATTAACGAAATTGAAGCGTATTTATTAAAGCCTGAGCAACCACGCGAGGCTGATACTCAAGGCAAACACTTTATTGTGGCTAATGCCCAGCACGCGATTGACAGTGCTATTGATGTAGCACAGCACCAAGGCTGGGATACGCAAGTACTGGGGTACGACATTCAAGGTGAGGCAAAAGAGGTTGCCCGCGCACATGCTAAAATTGCCCTTGAGCAAAAAGCGCAAGGTAAGCGCGTTATGTTGTTCTCTGGCGGTGAGCTTACAGTAACGGTAGCCGATGTTTATGGCGATGGTGGCCCTAATCAAGAGTACTTAATGGCATTGGCTGAGGCGCTTAACGCCGAGGCGGGTATTTATGCCATAGCCTGTGATACCGATGGTGTAGATGGCAGTAAAGACGTTGCCGGTGCGTATATAGATAGCAGCACGATTGCGCGCGCACTTGCTGCTGGCGAAAACTTACACGCTCAGTTAGAAGGCCATAATAGCCATCAGTTTTTTAAAGCCATTGATGATTTAATTATTACTGGGCCAACAAATACTAACGTTAACGATTTTAGAGTGATAGTGATTGAGTAGGCGCGCTCGCCTACTTGTTCTTTAAAGTGGTTTAACGTAACCTTGTGCTCTAATTTTATTAGGGTTAATAGCTATGTTTTCGCTAAATAACAGTAACTTATTACGCTCAGGATTTGAGCTTGGAAAAGGCGGTAAGCTTTTTCAAGACATTGAACGTGATATTATTAAGGTGGTGTTTTGGGAGCAATGCGTAACACAAAGCCATATTGTGAGCGCCACCCGAATTCCGCAGCAAACTGTCTCGCGTTTACTTAAATCGTTAACTCAGCATGGCGTAATAATGCAAACCGATACGCTTATCCCTAATAAAAAGGGTAAGCCTGGGTTTGGTATTGCGCTTAACCCCGAATACGGCTTTACCTTTGGTTTAGCTATTTTGCTTGATGCTATTTCTGTAGCAGTCATGGATTTTACCGGCAAAGTTATTTACACCCATATGCAGCTTATGTCAGACATGAGTATTAATAACGTACTTAAAAGTGCGCAAAAGCTAGTGGACGATATAAGCGCAGAGCATAACATTGCAAGCGAAAAAGTGCTGGGTATGGGCGTGGGTATATCGGGCTTTTTTAGTTCTATGGACGGTAAAATGAATACCCACCATATGCTAGAGGAGTGGTCGCAGGTTGATATTATCGATATTGTCTCTAAGCATTTTCAACTCCCTACGTGGGTGGTGAATGACGCCACAGGCGCCGCCGCTGGCGAAGGAGTTGCAGGTATAGGCCGCGAGTATAAAAACTTTGTTTATATGTTTGTCTCGGCGGCATTTGGAGGCGGAATCGTAAATAACGGCGATGTATTGCGTGGTACTTACGGTAATGCTGGCGAGCTTGGCGATATGTTACCGCCAAAGTTATACGCTCACCCCAATTTAGAGTTACTAAAGCGCATTTTGAAAAAAAATGGTGTAGCAGTTGATTCAATTTATGACCTGCACGATAACTTTGACCCCGAATGGCCAGGCGTAGAAGAGTGGCTATTTAAAGTTCAAGACTCGTTTGATTTAGTAGCAACTTGTTGTTCGGCGCTATTAGATGCAGAAGCGATTATTATTGGCGGCCATATACCTAAAGAGCTGGCCGAAAAAGTAATAGCGCGTACTGAGGTTTACGCACAATTTAGACGCGGTGCTAAACGCCCAATGCCTAAGCTGGTGGTCTCAAACATTAATAACTTTCCGGTCTCCATTGGTGCAGCCACTTTGCCATTTAGAGAGCTGTGTTTGTAGCTTAATAATAGAAACTTTAAAACAAAAAGCCGATATTGATTTATACAATATCGGCTTTTTTAGTATTGAAACCAAATTCTTAACTAAGTGTTATGGCGAATGGGTTTTACTCTTCAACGAACGGTTCACCTTCTGTCATCCACTTAGCTGCTGGCTTGCCTTTTAAGTAATGGTCAAAGTACTGCATCATACGCACTGAAAAATCGACCTGATTAGGAAACTTTTTCAAATGATGTGGTTCACCTTCGTATTGTAAAAAGGTGGCGTCTTTACCCGCACGGCGCAAGGCTAAGTAATATTGCACGCCTTCGTGCCAAGGCACTGCGTCGTCTTTATCCCCAAACATAATTAAAATAGGGGTATTTACTTTATCGGCAAAAAACACTGGTGAGTTTTCGATGTATAGCTCGGGTGCTTCAAATAAATTTTTACCTATGCGGCTTTGCCCTGTTTCGTACTGAAATTGACGCGCAAGGCCCGACTTTAAACGTATGCCGCTGTAGGCGCTAGTCATGTTTGATACCGGCGCGCCCGATACAACCGCTTTAAACATATCTGTTTGAGTGATCATAAACGCACTTTGATAACCTGCCCATGAATGCCCTTGTAGGCCTATTTTATCTGGGTCGGCTATGCCTAGGTCTATAAGCTTTTGCGTGGCGTTGATCATGGTTTGCGTTGACGATTTACCTGGGTGGCCTATTTCAAAGCGAATATCAGGTAAAAAGATTGCATAACCATTTGAGGTAAACATAGGGAAGTTAGGACGATGATTTAGCTCCATTTTAGGAAAGTCATACATGCGCTGGCTCATATAGCGGTAAAAATACACAACAACGGGCACTTTATCGCCTTTTTTGTAACCTGCAGGTTTAATTAATACCCCTTGTAGGTCTTCGCCATCAAAGCCTTTGTAGCTAATTAGCTCAGGCTTTTCGCCCCAGGCAAAATCCGCCATTTGTGGGTTTAAGTTGGTAACTTTTTTAGGCGCTGTAAAGCTAAAGTCGCTTTGGTAGTAATCAGGAAACTGATGATATGTTTGCTCGGTAAAGAGGTATTTATCGGCATGTTTTGCCTTTTTAACTACATCAATACGTTTTTTGCCACTCAGTACGTTAGTAACCGTCTGTGAGGCTAAATCAAGCTTGGCTACTTCACGTTGCTTTGATTGTAAGTTAATGGCTGATACAAGTAATGTATCGTTTTGGGCAAAGCCTACGTGGTTTTTATCAAGTTTAATAACGCGATATTGCGTATTGCTTGGTTTACCATTAGTTAAACGCTCAGCGCGTTGAGTGTTGACATCAAACGCCCAAATATCGTATTTGCTATAAACCAATACTTGGCTGCTGTTATTTAACCAACCGGCAAACCCATAACCAGGTTGCGGTGATGGATAGTCGTGTTTGTCATCGGCAAACGTGGCATTAATAGCTTTGCTAAGGGCGGTAACTTTGTTGGTTTTTAAATCTTTAAGTTGCACTTGGCTTTGTGCAAAGTAGGCCGCATAGCGCCCATTAGGTGCAAGGCTTGGTGTAAACGGTGAGTTTTTAATAATGGGAGTTTGCTCACCGGTATTAATGTTTATGCTGTAGTAGTCGGCAAAAAAGCCACCGTACATAATTTTTTCTAGGTGGGCTTGGTTAGAATAGCCTAATACACTTTGGTTACGATTTGTGTTAAGCGCTAAATCACTGACTTTTTCATTGCTTAGTTGTACTGCTTTTTGGCTTTTTAAATGAAAAACAGCGCTGTAATGGCGGTTTTTATTAACCTTGTTCCACTGTTGTTCTTCTCGTGGTTTTATTTGGGCATCGTTGTTGTGCCACACGTTTAGCGCTTTATGTTCACGAATCGTGTCAAAGTCGTACAGTGATGCTTCGTCGGTGTACTCTTTTGCTTTTATTTTAGCGGCCAGTTTGGGGTGGTTTTCAAAATATAAGCGCTCGCCATTTTCAGACCAGCTAATCGATGCTGTTTTACCTATTACCCACTCTTTATTAGGGGAGTCGATAGTGCTAAGGGTGTTATTTTGCCAAAGCTTTAGAGAGTATTGTCTGCGACGCTCATCATCGTTTACGTAGTTACCGAGGTTAAATGCGGCTATTTCTTTATCAGGGTGCCAACTAATTGATTGTGCAACCACGCCTGGCTCATCAATTAATACGCTTTGCGCAAAGTTATTATTAAGTTCAAGCAGTACAAGCTGATTGTTGTTGCCATCACTAAAGCTTTGGCTGGCAATTAGCTGTGCGCCACTTGAGCTTAGCGCATAACTAAATACATTATTTAAGCTGTGGGTGGTGCTGTTTTTTAAGTTTATTATTACTAGCTCAAAGCTTTTATCTTTTTTATCTGGTGTGATAGCGCTTTTTTCTTCGCTGTTATCTTCAGTGGGTGTGTCTTTTTCTGCTTTTTTATCAACTCGATAAGCAAGCCACTGGCCATTGTTACCTAAAACATAGTCTTTTACGTCGGCAAATTGCTGTTTTTCGCCGGTTTGGGTATTGACTAAAATGAGGTTGTTTTTAAGTGATGACTTTTTCTCGCTGGTCTCTTGCTCAAGCAGGGTGGGTACTTGTGTAAATGCCACCCAATTAGCCGCTTTGTTAATAACGGGCTTGGTGCCGCGCTCTACGGTACTAATAAGGGTGTTTGTTGTTAAGTCATAAACTTGCCCGTTTGCATTGCCACGGTAGGGTTTAGCGCTAAAGCTGAGGATTTTACCATCATCTGAAAGTTGGGTGTTTTTTGCGTACTTAAAATCGAATACGTCTTTAAATTTTAACGGCTTTTGAGCCCAAGCAGCCGGGCTCGCTAAGCTTGCAAGCAGTGCTGAGCTTAAAAAGGTGAGCGTTGTTTTCATTATTGATTCTCGTTTTTCACAGTACTTTTAATGTAATAAGTATTGTAGCGAGTTTGGTTTATATTTCGAGCGGATCAGATAAGCGGTATAAGAAAAGGGACGAAAGGGTAAACGTTAGCGCGATTAACTAGCGCTAACGGTAAAATAATAAAGTAAGGTTATAACCAAATTTTTTGTAGTTCTGGCCATTGTTTTTCAAATTGCGAACTTGGTTTTACTTTAAAGTCGCTGCGCACAAACTGGTTCATTTTACCTTCAACATAGGCTAGTAAAAAGTTAGCAAGGGTGAGTTCGTCACTTTGAAAGGTTTTACCTTCACGAAGTTTGCGCTCGCGCAGTACTTGTTTAAATTGCGTTTCTAGCTTTTCAAATAGCCCTTGTACACGTTCGCGTAAACGCTCTTGCTCGCCTTGCAGGGCGTCGCCGGTAAGTATGCGTGTAATACCTGGGTTTTTTTCTGCAAACGTTAGTAGCAACAACAAAATATTATAAACGCGTGTTTGGCTTTCTTTTTCGTTTTCTAAAATAAGGTTAATGCGCGATAAAAGCGTGTCTTCGATAAACTCTATTAGGCCTTCAAACATACGTGCTTTACTTGGAAAGTGACGGTAAAGCGCAGCTTCAGACACACCCACTTCAGCAGCAAGCTTTGCAGTTGTAATCCGTTGTCCTGGGCTGGTTTCTAACATTTGCGCGAGGGCTTGCAGTATTTGCTCTTTGCGATTACTTCTTTTTGTCGCAGGCATGAACCTTCCTTTTTTATTTGTTATTTTTAGCTGCTAATCATTTTTTGTTCAAATGAGTGGCTTATGTTAATGTTTTATTCAGTTTGTTTCCAGCACTTTATAGTTGCTTGGCAAGTTGTTTAATTACCTCAAGAGCAATGCGTGTTTTACTATTTACCGCCAGTGCTAACTGCTCATTTTGCCAGTAAAGTGTTAAAGCATTGTGATCTGAATTAAACCCTAAACCACTTTGCGATACATCGTTAGCGCAGATCATATCGAGATTTTTATTTTTAAGTTTACCCTTTGCATAGCTCTCTACATTTTGCGTTTCAGCAGCAAAACCCACAGTGTAAGGGCGGTTTTGCGTTAAGTTTGCTACGGCGGCTATTACATCGGGGTTTTTAACAAGGGTGAGGGTAAGCTCATCGCCTTGTTTTTTCATTTTTTGAGTCGCTACATTAGCCGCTCTATAATCGGCTACGGCTGCACAGCCAATAAAAGCATCAGAGAGTGGGGCATAGGTTAATGACTCATTTAATAGCTGCTCAGCGCTTTCAATGTTTATTAAATTAACGCCAACAGGGGCTTTGATAGTGACAGGCCCTGAAATTAAATTGACATGAGCGCCAAGCTTTAAAGCGGCCTCAGCCAGGGCAAAGCCCATTTTTCCTGAGCTGTGATTAGAGATAAAACGTACAGGGTCAAGCGGCTCTCGGGTTGGCCCTGCTGTAATTGTAATGGTTTTACCTGCTAATAATTGCGGCTGCTCTGTGGCAGTGCACAAAGCCACAAGCTCATGCGGCTCTAGCATGCGCCCAGCACCTACATCGCCACAGGCTTGCTCACCTTTGCCTGGGCCCCAAATAAGTACGTCACGTGCTTTTAAAGTGGCTAAATTTGCTTGTGTTGCAGGGTGTGCATACATTTGCTGGTTCATTGCTGGGGCTATTGCCACTTTAGCAGGGGCTGCCAGTAATAGTGTGGTAAGTAAATCATCGGCGATGCCTGCGGCCATTTTGGCAATGGTATTACTCGTTGCAGGCGCGACTAAAATTAAATCAGCCCATTTGGCAAATTCTATGTGGCCCATTGCAGCCTCTGCTGAGGGGTCAAGTAATGAATCAGACACCATTTCACCACTCACCGCTTGCATGGTTAATGGGGTTATAAAATGTTTAGCTGACTCGCTCATAACTACTTTTACTTCGCAACCTGCCTCTTTTAAGCGCCTAACGAGCTCGGCACATTTATAGGCCGCAATGCCGCCGGTGATGCCAAGTACGATTTTTTTGTTTGTTAAGTTAGCCATGAGTGTTTTTTGCTTGAGTGTATATGCAGGCTAAAATAACAAATCTTTGTGCTTTGAGCTAAGTTTTTAGGATTAAATAATCAGGCTAATTTTAAAAATTGCATTACAGTTATAAGACTGTTTTTTAATCATCAAGGATGAATAATGCAATTAACATCGTTACCTAACTCACTTCGCCCACGCGAAAAACTCATTGCAAAAGGCCCTAAAGCATTGACCGATGCTGAGTTATTAGCGATATTTTTGCGTACGGGCCTACCCGGTATGAATGCGATTGAGCTTGCACAGCACCTGCTTAACGAAAACAAAACATTGCATAATTTATTTAACGCCAGCCAAGATGAGTTTTGCGCACAAAAAGGGTTAGGGATGGCAAAATATGTGCAATTGCAAGCGGTGCTTGAGCTGAGTCAGCGTTACATGCAGGAGCGTTGCCAGCGCGATGCGGTGTTTAATTCGCCAAATGCGGTGTATGAATATTTAACGCTGCAAATGCGTGGGCTACAGCAAGAAGTGTTTATGGTGCTTTATCTCGATAGCCAAAACCGTTTAGTAAAAGACGAAATTTTGTTTTATGGCACGATAAACTCAGCCAGCGTTTACCCCAGAGAAGTTCTAAAAGCGGCCTTAAAAAATAATGCTGCGGCCATTATTTTGGCACACAATCACCCAAGCGGGATTGCCGAACCAAGCCAAGCAGACAAACTTATCACTAATAAATTACAACAAGCACTGCAATTAGTAGACATAAATGTGCTTGATCACATCATTGTGGGAGGAGAAACGTGTGTTTCTTTTGCACAGCGAGGCTTGATTTAAGGTTGCTTGATGAATAAGTGTGTTAAAAATGAGCGGTTTGGACGGTTTTAGCAAATTAGTTTAATTTAAATGCAGTTTTTACTTTCCCTAAGGGCATTCGATCTTTATAATTAGCCGCTATCAAATTTACATATGAGCTGGTTGGATAGATCAGTATTTGATCTTTGCCTGTAAAAGCTGTATAAAGAGCGCCCTTCGATTTATCTAGGGCACAAATACATGGCCTTAGGTTAAATTAAGCTCGAGCGAAGTTATTGGAGATATATAGACATGTCTAAAGTATGTCAAGTTACAGGTAAGCGTCCAACGGTTGGTAATCACCGTTCACACGCGAGAAACGCGACTAGACGTCGTTTCCTACCTAACCTACAAACACACCGTTTTTGGGTTGAAAGTGAAAAACGTTTTGTAACACTACGCACTACTACTAAAGGTATGCGTATTATCGATAAAAAAGGCATCGACGCGGTACTTACAGATATCCGTGCTCGCGGCGAAAAAGTTTAAGGAACTGAATCATGCGCGATAAAATCCGTTTAGTTTCAACTGCTGGTACTGGTTTTTTCTACACTACCGACAAAAACAAGCGTAACATGCCTGAAAAGATGGAAATCAAAAAGTTCGATCCTAAGGCTCGTAAACATGTGATTTTCAAAGAAGCTAAAATTAAGTAATTTAGTTTTCTTTCAGAATTGTAAAAACCCAGCTTATGCTGGGTTTTTTGTTTTTAGCACTTATCAATATTAAACAGCCCCTAAAATATTTTATTAAATCAACAGATATAATTTAAGTATTCTTGTTTTTAATGGCTTACTAGTTCTTAAAAAGGCGAGCGTCGAAGTTTTGAGGCGTTATAGCTCACTGAAGTGATGTAATTAATGCTCCGCTTGTTTTGTATTATCTTTAACCCTCCCCTGAACATGGCTTAATGAAGTGATAGCATCTTAGGATATTTAGCCCGTATAAAGGCAAGCTAACTCGATATAAAATATTTAGCATGCTTACTTTTAACTTCTTTGCACACTATGGACTTGCAATGTGTTACCGCACACAGATTTCTTAAGAAAGTCGCCTGTCTTGTCGCTGAGCAAGAAAAAGAATGGTATAGGCCTTTAATTTGAGAGTGTTTCCTAAGGTAAGCGTGGATTATGTATTGCATACTTTCTATCTAAGACTATGTGCAATTTCTAATCTATCTAATTAGGTATATAAGGAAGTGCGAGACCAAAAATTAAGCTGTTACACAGGAGGATTGAATAATGTTCTGTAACTTTTATAACATGTGTCAAACCGCAAGGGTGTCTATTTACCCGTAACATACCCTGTTTGTTTCTTACGATGCTATTACAGTGTTTCGTGAGTAATCGGGGTGCGCAGCTAAAAGCACATTTATAAGTTTGACAGATAATATATGGCTTTTAAGAATATTTGTATAGGTTAGGGCTTAACTAAAATGACAGCAATGTGCTAAAAGTTATAAGTTTTCTTGTGCTTAAAAAACTTTGCTAAGGTAAAACCCTCAAAATCGAAGATAAAGAGGGAATTACATACTTAATAAAAGAGCCGCATATTACAGCGTAAGTAAAGCCCTTAGTCGAGAAGGGTCATTACAGCTCTAACGTAAACGTTATACCCGCTACTCTTGGTTCACCTAATTGCACGTAGGTGTGTGTAGCATAGCCATCAAGTGGGTCATTACCAAACTCAAAGCCGCGGGTTGGTACTGTTTCGTCAAATACGTTACGTGCCCATGCGCGCACTGCCCATATGTCGGCTTCGTAGCCTAGGCTTAGGTTTACTAAATTGCTGCTGGGTGCTTTTGAATTATGGCTATCGGAGAAGTAGTAATCGTCCTTACCTTCAACACCAATCATACCGTACAGCTCATTAGTAAAGTTGTAACGTGCGCTAAATGCGTATTGGTATTTAGGTGATTGCGCTTGCTCACGACCGTCTTGATTTAAGCCAGATTGCGTTACAAAGTCGTCAATTTCTGTGTTTAAGTAACCCGCACTACCTGTTAAGAATAAGTCTTCGGTAAGTTGGTAACTACCTTCAACTTCTAGCCCGTAGTTGCTACCAGAGCTTGCGTTATCAACGTAGCCTGTAAATTGCTGACCTTCTACTTGCCATGCTTTTAGCTGTATGTTGTCGCGGTGCATATAAAATGCTGCTAAACGAAGGGTAAATTTATCATCAAGCGATGAACCCTTAACGCCAAACTCGCCGCTCCAAAGGTATTCTGGGTCAAAGCTTGTATGCTGCTGGAAAAAATCAGCATCTAGGTTTAAGCCTTCATCTTTAGCTTTGGCTAATGCTTCTGAATTAATACCGCCAGCTTTATAACCACGGGTAATGCTGGTGTAGATCATAGTACGGTCAATCACTTGGTATTCAAGTGCTATTTTACCGCCAACCATTACGTCGTCAGTCTCTTCAATAAAGCCGTTGCTGTCGGTGTAATCACCTTGGTATTGCTCTACACGTAAACCGGTAATGAGTGTGGTTTTAGGGCCGATAGGTGTGGCTACTTGGCCGTAAACAGCTACGTTACTGGTTTCGTAGGTTGATGCAAATGTACTTGCAAGCCATGTGTATTCGCGCTCTAAATCTACATCGCGGTTTTGATAGTAAACACCGGCAACCCAGTTACCTGTTTTAGAATTAAATTGTAAATTAGCCGATTGATCATCGCGATCACGCGTGTACACATCGGTTGAGCTATAACCCCAAGGGTGTAAGCCAGCTGCACATAATTGTGGCTCGCTTGCATCGTTACATACCCAGTCTTCATCAAAGCTGTAAAGTAGCTCTGTATCAATGGCTGAAAGGTTTAAACTTACATCAAAGGCATCAAAGCCTGTGTAGGTATTATTAATACCAATGGCGTAGCTTTGTTGATTATCTTGGCCTGGCTCGTCGGCTACACTATTACGGCTGTTATCAAGCGTGAACGCATCGTAGCCGTTGTTTATATCTATGTAGTGCAGGTTTAACTCTGTGTTTAAATGCTCAGTAAGTTGGCTGTTTAATTTAAAGCGGGCTACTTGCTCATCTTGTTGTTGAGTTTCGTCGTTTAAATATAGGTTATCTACGTAGCCGTCTGATTTTCTGCGAAAGTAGCTGACGCGGGCACTTGTGTCGTCGGTTAATCCAGTACTTGTTGCAAGGCCTGCTTCGCGTGAGTTATAAGTACCCATACCCACTTGTAATTTTAAGCTCGGATCGGCAGTTGCCTGAGCTGATTCCATTTGGATCATACCGGCCATGCCGTCTGCACCAAAGCGAGTGCCTTGTGGGCCGCGGTAAATTTCTACCTGGTCTATATCAAATAATAATGAGCTGCCACCTAAACCCGAGTAGTTAATGCCGTCAATAACTAAGCCAACCGATGGGTTAATTGGATCTACAAATTGTGAACGAAGTCCCACTCCACGAATTTGAATATAACGACCACGAGACGCACCAGATGTAAAGTTTACGTTGGCTGTACTACCTAGCATTTCGTCTAAGTAACTTGCACCACGTTGATTAATTTCATCTTTGCTAAATAGGCTAGCGCTAGCGCTTAATGTTTGAATGCTTTCACGTTGAAAGTCGCCTGTAACAACAATTCGTTCTAGGTCGCTGTCATCAGCGTTTGCTATAAGTGGTGTACTAATTAGCGGTAATAACGCCGCAGTAATTAAAGACAAACGTAAGTTCATTAGGTTACTTAACTCCATTTTGGGGACTCGTATGGTAGCAATTATTTTAATACTTGTGTTATAACGCAGCGATTATACGTTAAATAATCAGGATTACTAATATGACCTTTAAAGTTGATTTTAAAGTGCGCCATTACGAATGTGACCTACAAGGAATTGTAAATAACAGTGTGTACTTTAATTATTTAGAGCATGCTCGCCATGAGTTTTTATTTGCAAATGGGGTTGATTTTGCACTACTAGCAAAGCAAAAAGTCAATTTAGTGGTGATACGCAGTGAGGTTGATTATAAACATTCGCTTGTACCAGATGATGAATTTTATATAGCAGTTGAACCTGAGCGTATAAGCCGTATAAAGTTTGCGTTTAAGCAAACCTTAGTGCGTAAACACGACAACAAAGTAATGCTACAAGCCAAGGTTATAGGCACTTCGGTTAATGAAAAAGGGCGCCCTTTTTTACCTCCCGAAATAGATAATTTATTTAAAAATTACACCCAGGATTAGCGGGTATAATTTTTAGGGGCTGTGAGCTTTGGGATTAAATTTAACCTAGTTTGTTTTAAAGCAGCGCCTAGGCAGTGGGGTTGTTTATCGTAAATAGCGGGTAGCGTAGGTGCTGTTATCGAGCCCACTAAGTTACAAACCAAGCAAAGCGATTAAAGCCCCCTTACTGTGAACACGTTTTAATCTGCAAAGTTCAACACTCTCTAAACTATCATAGAACAAAAATTTACATTTAAAACATGCATTTTTAACGGATAAACCGCATAAAAATTGTTACTATTACGGTAATTAAATATTTAGTTAGAAATAGCATGAAATTAGCAGCACTACCGATGCTTTTAATCGGTTTATGTATTGGTTGTACAGCCACAGGGACGGTGACCACTGAGCAGCTAAAGTACACACAATGGCAACTATCAAAGGTTGATGGTTTAGCTGTGCCGGCCTCTTACAGTGCATCAATGAGCTTTATTGAAGCGTTGCAAGTAAACGGGTTTGCAGGATGTAATAAGTTTTTTGGTGAAGGCGAGCTTAAAGACAGCAGTATTAGCGTTAATAAACTTGGCATGACGCGTAAGTCGTGCGGAGAAGACGTTGATGAGCTAGAGCAGCAGTTTTTACAAGCGCTAAGAGAAGGTGCAACGCTTACCATGCAAGGCCCACAGTTAGTTATGCAGGGCGATCAAACTTTTTTGTTTATTGCAAAGTAGTGGCATGAGTATTTAAAACTGCCCCTTGCAGGCAATTTTTAACTGGCGTACACTCAACGCTGATTTGATCAAAATAGCAAATCAACGAACATAATTTTACTTGTCGGAGTGCCTTAAATAATTAAGGCTGAGATCGCGAAAGCGGGATCCGTGAACCTGATCAGGTTAAAACCTGCGTAGGGAACAAGCTGCCTAAAATGGGACGCTTGTGCGTCTTTTTTTATGCGCACAACAAAATAACTAGCCATTTTAGGCCGCAAAGCAGCGTAACCACTGCTTTACGATCTTTCTCTATTCCTTATGGAATATCTGACAAGACAACCCTTTAGCAATGAGGTAAGTCATGTCAAACACTACAAATAAGTCTACACGTCGAGAAACGCGCGCTGCTGCGTCAGATTACATTTATAATTTAACGGGTCAGCCATTTCCAAGCTCACAAAAAGTGTATGTTGAGGGTAGCCAAAGCGGTGTACGCGTGGGTATGCGCGAAATTACATTAAGCGATACGTTTATTGGTGGTGATGAGCAAAACCCTGTGTATGAGCCAAACGAGCCACTGCGTGTTTACGATACATCAGGCCCGTATACCGACCCTAACTTTGAGCTAGACGTACGTAAGGGGTTACCTAAATTTCGTGAGCAGTGGATAAAAGAGCGCAACGACACTGAAGTGCTCGACTCGGTCACTTCGCAATTTGCTCAGCAACGTATGGCCGATGACGGCCTTGATCATATTCGCTTTGATCATTTACCTAAAATTCGCCGTGGTAAAGCGGGCAAAAACGTGACGCAAATGCATTATGCTCGCCAAGGCATTATTACCCCTGAAATGGAATACGTAGCCATACGCGAAAACATGGGCCGTGCACAAATTAGAGAAGAGCTGCTAGCAGCACAGCATAAAGGCGAATCGTTTGGGGCGAGTATTCCCGATTTTATTACCCCTGAATTTGTACGCGACGAAATAGCCCGCGGTCGCGCTATTTTACCAAATAATATTAACCACCCCGAAACCGAGCCCATGATAGTTGGCCGTAACTTTTTAGTTAAAGTTAACGCTAATATTGGTAATTCATCGGTAAGCTCATCAATCGAAGAAGAAGTAGAAAAAATGGTGTGGTCTACGCGCTGGGGTGCCGATACCGTAATGGATTTATCAACCGGGCGTTACATTCACGAAACCCGTGAGTGGGTAGTACGTAATTCGCCGGTGCCCATTGGCACGGTACCCATTTATCAGGCGCTTGAAAAAGTAAACGGAGTGGCCGAAGACCTAACGTGGGAGATATTTCGCGATACGTTAATTGAACAAGCCGAGCAGGGCGTTGATTACTTTACCATTCATGCCGGTGTATTGCTGCGTTATGTGCCAATGACGGCAAAGCGTGTAACCGGCATTGTATCGCGTGGTGGCTCAATTATGGCTAAGTGGTGTTTAGCGCACCATAAAGAAAACTTTTTATATACGCACTTTGAAGATATTTGCGAAATTTTAAAACAATACGATGTGTGTTTTTCGCTTGGAGATGGCCTTCGTCCAGGTTCGATTGCTGATGCCAACGACGAAGCGCAATTTAGTGAGCTACGTACGTTAGGGGAGCTTACAAAAATTGCGTGGAAACACGATGTACAAGTATTTATTGAAGGCCCAGGCCATGTGCCAATGCATATGATTAAAGCCAATATGGATGAGCAATTAGAACATTGCGGCGAAGCGCCTTTTTACACATTAGGCCCATTAACGACCGATATAGCACCAGGGTACGACCATATAACATCGGGTATAGGCGCTGCACAAATAGCGTGGTACGGCTGTGCCATGCTGTGTTATGTAACACCAAAAGAGCATTTAGGTTTGCCCAATAAAGAAGATGTAAAAGAGGGCTTAATTACCTACAAAATTGCAGCACATGCGGCCGACTTAGCCAAAGGCCACCCCGGCGCGCAAGAGCGCGATAATGCATTATCAAAAGCGCGCTTTGAATTTAGATGGCACGACCAATTTAACATTGGTTTAGACCCAGAACGTGCCCGTGAATATCACGACGAAACCCTACCGCAAGAGTCAGGCAAAGTAGCGCACTTTTGCTCTATGTGTGGCCCTAAATTTTGCTCAATGAAAATTACCCAAGAGGTACGCGATTACGCCAAAGATCTCGAATCACGCGGGATCGATCCTAACAATGTTGGCGATGCAATTGAGATCAAAATGCTTGATGTAGAAGCGCAAATGAAAGCGAAATCTGAAGAGTTTAAACAAACGGGCTCAGAAATTTACCACAAAGCAATATAAGCCAATAACAGGTTAGCGGCTTATGGCTGCTAGCCTGTTATTAAAAGGAGGTTTTATGTTTTACAACATTGCTGTTGTGGGGTTTGGTTTAGCAGGGCGCTTAGCCGCCCTTGAGCTTAGTAAGTCGCATCATGTAACCGTGTTTGAAGCCAGTGACGAACACACACAAAATAGTGCCGGTAAAGTGGCTGCGGCAATGCTTGCTCCGCTTGCTGAGTCGGTATTGTGTGAAACGGATTTAGCCATCATGGGGCTAAATTCTCTCAAGCGCTGGCCAGAGATAGTGAGCGAGCTTGAAGGCGAGGTTTTTTATCAGCAAAAAGGCACGCTGGTCGTGGCGCACCAGCAAGATAAAGGTGACTTACAAAGCTTTAGCCAGCGTATTAAGCCTATAGCAGGGCACAGCGCGCAGGCGTTAAATGCTCAGCAAATAACGCAGTTAGAACCCGAATTAGCTAATCGTTTTAACCAAGGTGTGTTTTTACCCTGCGAAGGGCAAATAGATAACCAGGCCTTTTATAGAGCAAGCTTTACCATGCTTAATAAACGTAAGGTTAAGTTTGTTTTTAACCAACGCGTTAGCATTCAAAACGGCGAGGTGAATAACCGCGCGTTTGATTACATTATTGACTGTCGTGGCTTAGGTGCTAAAGGCGATAAACCCCTTAGAGGGGTACGCGGTGAGGTGGCTAGATTACATGCACCTGAGGTTAATTTAACGCGGCCGGTGCGTTTAATGCACCCGCGCTACCCAATTTATATAGCGCCAAAACCAAATAATGAATATGTAATTGGTGCAACTGAAATAGAGTCTGATGATAGCGGCCCTGCAACAGTACGCTCCACGCTTGAGCTACTTTCGGCGGCTTACACTGTGCACAGCGGGTTTGCCGAAGCACGGCTGTTAAATATTCAAAGCGGGTTACGCCCCGCATTTAGCGATAACCGCCCTGCGGTTTTAAAAACAGGTAACGTAATTAGCATTAATGGCTTATATCGTCATGGCTATATGTTAGGGCCCGCCTTAGTGGCTGATGCGTTATCTCAAATAGGGTGAGTAATAAATGACTATAACAATTAATGGTGAGCTGCTAACTATTAAAAGCTCAATGCTTGTTGATGTATTACAAAATTTTGGTGCAAAGCCTCCATTCGCGGTGGCACTAAATGGCGAATTTATTCCACAAAGTTTGCACGCCAGCACCACAATTAACGAAGGGGATAGCATTGAATTGTTATCGCCTATTCAAGGTGGGTAGCATTATGCAAGGTAACGATTGCTTAACTATTTATGGCGAGCAGCTAAATAGCCGTTTATTAATAGGCTCGGCGCTTTATCCCTCTCCAGCGGTGATGGAAGAGTCTATAAAAGCCTCTGGCGCGCAAATAGTAACGGTGTCATTAAGGCGCCAGCAAAGCGCTGCCGCAGGGGATGACTTTTGGCAGCTTATAAAAAACACTGGCCTTAAAATACTGCCGAATACCGCAGGGTGCCACAGTGTAAAAGAAGCCGTAACACTTGCTAAAATGTGCCGTGAAGTATTTGCAACCGATTGGATTAAGCTTGAACTAATAGGTGATGATTACAACTTACAACCCGACCCATTCGCATTGTTAGAAGCCACAAAAATATTAATTAATGATGGCTTTAAAGTATTGCCTTATTGCACTGATGATTTAGTTCTTTGCCAGCGTTTAAACGAGCTAGGGTGTGAGGTGCTTATGCCTTGGGGCGCGCCTATTGGCACCGGTAAGGGGCTTTTAAATAGTTATAATTTAAAAACAATTCGTGAGCGCTTACCAAACACAACATTAATTGTAGATGCAGGGCTTGGTTTGCCTTCGCATGCCTGCCAAGCGCTTGAATTAGGGTATGATGCGGTATTATTAAATTCAGCGATAGCAGGGGCTGGCTGCCCAATTACGATGAGCCGTGCATTTAAAGCCGCGGTAGAGGCAGGGCGCTTTGCGTATAATGCCAAAGCAATGCCTGAAAAAGACTTAGCCGCCCCCTCAACACCTACAATGGGTATGCCGTTTTGGCATCAGCAGTAAGGAAATAAAGAGTATGAATAATTTAGTGTGGACAATTGCAGGCTCAGACTCAGGTGGTGGCGCAGGCATTCAAGCCGATATAAAAGCAATGCAAAGCTTTGGCGTGCATGGCTGTACTGCAATTACCGCGCTTACGGCGCAAAATAGCTTAGGTGTAGAGGCCATTAACGCGGTATCTACCGATATTATTGAATCGCAATTACTCGCACTCGAAAGCGACATGAAAGCCAAAGTAATTAAAATTGGCATGCTGGCTAATGTGCAGCAAATTCAATTGATAAGCGAGCATATAGCGCATTATAAAGCTAAATGGCCTGTACCGCCTGTAATTGTTTACGACCCCGTTGCAATTGCTTCAAGTGGTGATGTATTAACAGAGGAAGATACCGTAAGTGCCATTAAAGAATGCTTAATGCCGCTGGTGGATGTAATAACACCTAACACGCACGAAACGCAATTATTAACAGGCGTATATTTAATTGGCCCAAGCGCCGTGAAAGACGCTGCTAAAAAGCTATTAAGTTGGGGTGCAAAAGCGGTTGTTATTAAAGGCGGGCACTGGGATTACCCAACAGGTTATTGTATTGATTACTGCACACAAAACGGCGAAGAGTATTGGCTTGGGAATAAAAAAATTCAAAGCCCTCATAGTCATGGTACAGGTTGTAGCATGGCCTCGGTTATTGCCGCGTGTTTAGCAAAAGACTACCCCTTAAAAGATGCTTTTATTTTAGCTAAAGCTTATATAAATCAGGGCTTAAAGCAGTCGGTTAGATACGGAGAAGGAATAGGCCCTGTTGCACATACTGCTTTTCCTACACAGTTAAATGACTACCCGCAAGTAATAGAGCCTGGCAGCTGGCTTGGTGATGAGCTTGATTTTGATGTGCCGCTGGAATTCAATATGGCCGCTGATTTTGCACCTTGTGAGAGCAAAAAGTTGGGCCTATATGCTGTGGTCGATAGCATAGATTGGCTAGATAAATGTTTGCAGCAAGGTATTACTACGGCGCAGCTTCGCGTTAAAAATAAAACCGACCTTGAGCTTGAAGAGTTAATTAAGCAGGCGGTAGAGCTGGGCAAAAAGTACCACGCTCACGTATTTATAAACGACTACTGGCAGTTGGCAATAAAGCACGGTGCCTACGGCGTACACTTAGGCCAAGAAGATTTAGAAACCGCTAATTTAGCAGCAATTAAAGAAGCAGGTTTAAGGCTTGGGCTTTCTACCCATGGTTTTTACGAAATGTTACGTGCGCACAACTACCGACCAAGTTATATGGCATTTGGTGCTATTTACCCAACCACGACCAAAGATATGAGCGGCCAGATACAAGGTCTCGATAAACTTAAAAAGTGTGTGCCATTAATGCAAAACTACCCAACAGTGGCCATTGGCGGCATAGATTTAACCCGCGCAAGCGAGGTTGCAAATACAGGAGTAGGCAGTGTTGCGGTTGTACGAGCGATTAGTGAAGCGGATGATTATATTGCTGCAATTAGTGCGCTAAAAAGTGCTATAAACCAGCCCAATGAATAAGCTTAGCGATAAAGAAACCCTGCGTTATAGTCGCCACTTATTATTAAAAGAAGTGGGGTTAGAAGGGCAGTTAGCACTTAAAGCAGCCACAGTAGCAGTAGTGGGAGCTGGCGGGCTAGGTAGCCCTGCACTTTTGTATTTAGCCGCGGCAGGTATTGGTACACTTATTTTAATAGATGATGATGCGGTTGAGCTTTCTAACTTGCAGCGCCAAGTGCTTTATAAAGTTAATCACTTAGGGCAAAACAAGGCCACCGCTGCTGGCAAAGTATTAACAAGCCTTAATAATCAAATAGAAATAGTGACGCATTGTAAAAAGCTCGATGATAACAACGCAGGGGAGCTTTTAAAAAATGCCGACATAGTACTTGATTGCTCTGATAATTTTGCAGCACGTTACAGTGTTAACCGTTATTGCTTTACTCATAAGTTGCCTTTAATTGCAGGTGCCGCGATTGCAAGTCGTGGGCAACTTATGGGCTTTGATTTTAGGCAAAACAGTAGCCCATGTTATGGCTGTGTTTTTGCAAAAAGTGACGCCGCACCCGCTGTAAATTGTAGTAGTGCAGGTGTAATAAGCCCACTGTTAGGAATTATAGGCTCTATGCAGGCACAGCTTACGCTTAATATGCTGCTAGGGCATGTTGAAGGTAGTGTGTTTATCAGCTTTGATGCGCTGAGCTTAAAGCAACAGCATTTTAAAATGATTAAAGATATAAACTGCAAAGAGTGTGCTTTGAGGTAATCATTTACTTTAAATGAGCAGTTTATTTAAACCTCACCCTCTGTTAATTGTCTATACTCGCCACTTGCTAAGTTTTCGTCCAGTATAATATTACCTATTTGCTCGCGGTGTAGCTCTACCACTTTGTTACCTACCGCGGCTAACATGCGTTTAACTTGGTGGTATTTACCTTCGCTGATTGATAAACGTAAGCTGTAGGTGGCAAGTGCTTCTGCTTTAGCTGGACGGGTGAGATCTTTTTCGTTGTGAAGTTGTACGCCGCTACGTAGTTGCTCTAATGCTTCTTCGGTTATAGGCTCTTGAGTTTCTACTAAGTAGGTTTTTAATTTGTTGTGCTTTGGCGAGGTAATACGGTGCGACCAATCGCCATCGTTAGTAATAAGTACTAAGCCGGTGGTGTCTATATCAAGGCGACCTGCTACATGAAAGTCGGCCATATTTGGCTCATCGAGTAAATCAAATACGGTGGGGTGTAGTTCATCTACATTTGCACACACGTAGCCTACAGGTTTGTGCAGCATAAAGTAGCGTTTGCCTAAAAATACCATAGGCTCACCAGCAAATGTTACTTCATCTTGCTGGGCTACTTGAAAATCGAACGCGCTAACAACTTCCCCATTTACTTGCACTTCTTGGCGTTTAATACCCGCGCGAGCTTTTGAGCGTGGTAGCTCGGCTAGGTGGCTAATAAATTTATCTAAGCGGCAAGGGAATTTCATTTTGGTTCACATTTTTAGTCGGCTACAATGGCGGCGATTATAGCCGATAGTGAAACCCCATGTCAGTAAACTACCCACAAATTTTAAGGCTTTACCAAGCAAAAATAGATGCGGGTGAACTGTGTGCTGATAGCGCTCAGCAAAATGCAGTAAATGCGTTAAATAACCTAAGTATACAGTTACACATAAAAACACCTTGGTGGAAAAAGGCGCCGTTGATTAAAGGGGTTTATTTGCATGGGCCGGTGGGGCGGGGTAAATCCATGCTAATGGATTTATTTTATAAAAATTTACCCACTGGGCGTAAGCAGCGGCTGCATTTTCATCACTTTATGGCGCAAATACACACGCAACTAGCCCAGCTACAAGGTCATAAAAACCCCCTCACGTTAATTGCTAAACAATGGGCGAAAGATATAAAAGTGCTGTGTTTTGATGAGTTTTTTGTTAGCGACATTGGCGATGCAATGATTATGGCAAGGTTATTTAATGCCTTGTTTGATAGTGGGGTAGTGCTGGTGGCAACTTCTAACGCAAAACCTGAGCAGCTTTATCGCAATGGCCTACAGCGCGCGCGGTTTTTACCCACAATCGATTTAATTAAAAATTATTGCCATGTTATTAGTGTTGCTGGGCAGGATGACCATCGCTTTAGGTACGGTAAAAATAGCCGCCATTATTTTATTAATTTACCTATAAGCGAGTTTAAAAAGCAGTTTTTATCTCAGTATCCACAAGCAAAGGAAAACCAAATTTTACAGGTACACTCCCGCAGCTTACCGTGCTTATTAACCGCAGATAATGCATTAATGATCGATTTTATGGCGCTTTGCTCAGGAGCGCGTAGCGCTTACGATTATATGTTTTTAGCCAAGCAGTTTGATATTTTATATATAGAAAATGTGCCAAAAATGGGTGTAGGCGCAACAGGTAAAGTAATAGTGCATGGTATTGAAGACAGTTATCAACGCGAAAAACAAACCCTCAATGAGCATTATTTAGATGACGAAGCGCGGCGCTTTATTGCATTGGTGGATGAGTTTTACGATTGCCAAAAGTTATTAGTTATAAACGCCCACGCGCACGTTGACTATTTGTATCAGGGGCAAAAGTTAAGCTTTGAATATGCGCGAACGCAGTCGCGCATTGTCGAAATGCAAAATTGGTAAGTATTTCCTTTTAATTAAAAAATTACTTATGGTATCCCAAGCACGTTTCTACTTCGTTTTTAGAGCCTAATATTACCGCCACACGCTGGTGGATTGCATCGGGTTGAATATCCATAATACGCTCAGTACCCGTAGAAGCGATACCACCTGCTTGCTCAACTAGCATAGCCATGGGGTTGGCTTCGTACAGTAAACGTAGTTTATTAGGTTTATTTGCATCTTTGGTGTCGGTTGGGTAAGTAAATAAACCACCACGGCTAAGTACACGGTGCACATCGCCAACCATAGCGGCAATCCAGCGCATGTTAAAGTTTTTAGCACGTGGACCGGTATCGCCAGCGAGTAAGTCATTAATATAGTTTTGCATTGCTGGCTGCCAGTGACGCTGATTTGACGCATTAATAGCAAATTCGTTTGTATCAGCAGGGATAGTGGCAAAGTCTTGTGTTAGTAAAAAGCTACCTTGGGTTTTATCTAGCGTAAACATGCGCGTGCCTTTACCAGTAGTAAGTGCAAGCATAGTTGATGGGCCGTAAAGCACGTAACCTGCTGCAACTTGTTTGTGGCCTGGCTGCATAAATATACTTTGATCGGCGGCATCTGAGCCTTCAGGGGCTTCCATAATCGAAAATATAGTACCCACTAGCGAGTTAATATCGGTATTTGATGAGCCATCAAGCGGGTCAAACGCCACAATGTATTTAGCGTCTTGGTTGCCAGCTACAGTGTAGTCTTCTTCTTCTGAGGCGATGGCTTTAACTGACCCAGACTCCAGTAAAATATCTTTTAAAAGCTGATTAGATAATACATCGAGCTTTTTTTGGGTTTCACCTTGAATGTTTTCATCAAGCGTTGAGCCTAATACGCCAGAAAGCGCACCTTGGCCAACACGAAACGAAATTTCTTTACATGCTGCTAAAATGGTTCTAATTAACGATAAAAGTTCTCTAGGACAACCGTCTTCTAGTAATACTGGTGGGAGTCTACGCATTCTATTTTCCTGATAACGTGTACTAGCTAATCTAAATGTGAGAGAGATTAACTTAGTGCGCTGAATTTCGTCTTAAATACCTGTATTGTTTAAATAGCACTGTAATAATGGTGCCACCTAATCGTACTTAAAACGCCAATAACAAAGATAAGATTATGAAAAAAATACCACTAATAAGTTACATATTCTTTACTGTGCTGTGCTCTATGATAACCCAAGCGCACGCAGCAATTAAGCCTATAGATGAATTTACTGCGCAAATGAATCACTTTCCTGGGTACTTTTCGTTTTATTACGATACTCAAAACGGCAAAGTATTTTTAAAAGTAGATAAATTAGAGCAGCAATTTTTACTTCAGCAAAGCTTACCCTATGGTGTTGGCTCTAACGATATAGGCTTAGATAGAGGCCAACTTGGTAACACGCATTTAGTTCAGTTTGAGCGTTTTGGCGATAAAGTAATGTTGCGCGCGCTAAATACATATTATCGCGCTAATACCACTAACAAAGCTGAGCAGCAAAGTATTAAAGAGGCCTTTGCATCCAGTATTTTAGCGGGCTTTAAAGTGGTAGCGCAAAGCGAAAAAACGCTCCTGATTGATTACACACCCTATTTATTAAGCGATGTACACGGGGTAAGCCGTACGCTTGCAGCGCGCAAGCAAGGCAGCTTTAGCCTTGATGAATCACGCAGCGCGGTGTATATGAATCGCTCAAAAGCGTTTGTAAAAAATACCGAGCTTGAAGCAGTATTGACGTTTAAGGGCTCTAAACCTGGTAAATTTGTGCGCCAAGTAAGCGCCGATGCATACGCACTTACTGTACATATGCACCACTCACTTATTAAATTACCTGATGATAAATACACGCCACGTAAATTTGACCCGCAATCAGGGTATTGGAGCATTGAGCATAAAGACTATGCAGCCACCCTTGGTGAATCTATGTTTGTGCGCTATATACCGCGCCATCGCTTAGCTAAAAAAGATCCAAGTTTACCGATTAGTGAACCCGTAGAGCCCATTACTTACTACCTAGATCCTGGCGTGCCTGAGCCGGTTAAAAGTGCGTTACTTGAAGGCGGTAAGTGGTGGAATGATGCCTTTAGCGCAGCCGGCTATAAAAACGCATTTATAGTCAAAGTATTGCCGAGCAATGCTGATCCTATGGATATTCGCTATAACGTTATTCAGTGGGTGCATCGTGCTACACGCGGATGGTCTTACGGAAGCTCTGTTATAGACCCTCGTACCGGCGAAATACTCAAAGGGCATGTAACACTTGGCTCATTGCGTGTACGCCAAGATATTTTAATTGCAGAAGCCCTTGGTGCGCCTTATTTAAAAGGTAACGAGGTGGCTAAAAATTTACAGGCAATGGCACTTGATAGGATTCGCCAGTTAAGTGCACACGAAATTGGCCATACGCTGGGCATTGCACATAACTTTGCAGCCTCGGTGGGGGATAGAGCGTCAGTTATGGATTACCCACACCCACTACTTAGCTTTAACGAGCAAGGCGAGCTTGATGTAACCCGCGGCTATGCAAGCGGTATGGGCGTATGGGATACCCAAGTTATTAAATATGGTTACAGCGACTTCACTAATCAAGATGAAAGCGCTGAGCTTGCAGCAATATTAAAAGAGAACAAAACGAAGGGCCTTGAGTTTATATCTGATAGCGACGCACGCGCTAAGGGCGGGGCACACCCTACAGCGCACTTATGGGATAACGGTACTAACCCAGCGCAAGAGTTACTTAGAGTGCTTGATGTACGTAAAAAAGCGCTTTCGCAATTTGGCATTAACAACATTAAAACAGGCGATGCACTCTCGCAGTTAGAAGAAAAACTCGTGCCGCTTTATTTATTCCATCGCTATCAAGTAGAGGCTGCAGTTAAGCTAATTGCAGGAGTTAACTACGAATACGAAACACGCAACAACTCACCTGCTAAGGGCGCGAAAGTGGTTGCAAAAGCGCAGCAGCAAGCGGCGCTTAGTGCTGTTTTAACAACATTAAAACCGGCTAATTTAATTTTGCCTGAGTCGGTGTTAGCGCTTATCCCGCCAAAAGCATATGGCGAATCTAAATCGCGTGAAAGCATAACAGGGCGTACGGGTGTAACACTTGATGCGATGGCCTTGCCAGAAGTAGCTGCGCAGCATAGTTTATCGTTATTATTAAACCCACAGCGTTTAAATCGTTTAGCTCAACAACAAGTACGTAATTCTAATTTTTACAGCTTAGATGAGTTGTTAGAGCAGCTTTACAGCCAGGTGTTTAATGTGTCATCACCTAATACAATGAAAGGCAAAATCACCCAGCGGGTGCAATTTTTAACTGCAAAAAATATGGCTGATTTAGTCACTAGCGACAAGGTAAGTCCAGAGGTGCAGGCGCAGTTACGTTTCTACTTGGTAAAACTAAGCAAAGAGTACAATCAAAACTCAATGTTAAGTAATACCAGTGTAGGAGAAAGCGCATTTAAACAGTATTTAGCAGAGCAAATAAAACAGTTTTTAAAAGTAGGTAAGTGGCCTGAAAACTTCAGTGCTTTACCAATGCCACCGGGCTCACCAATTTAATTATATGTTTTAGTGTGTAGTGGCTACTTAACCTGAGCTCAGGTTGCTAAATAAGTAGCCACGTTGCGGTGCCTAAAAAGGCAAAAATACCGACAATATCAGTCACCGTTGTAAGTACAACACTACCGGCAAGTGCAGGGTCTATATTCATTTTTTTCAATAAAATAGGAATACATGCGCCAGCAACACCGGCCACTACAAGGTTCATAAACATTGCAAATGCGAGCACGCCGCCAAGCATAAAATCCCATTGCCAAAGCGCAATTACACTGGCTATAAGTATTGACCAAATAACCCCGTTTAATGCGCCTATCGCCAGCTCTTTAGCCATTAAAAATCGTTGGTTAGTTTGGTTAATATGGCCCACGGCAATACCGCGAATAACCAGAGTTAAAGATTGGCTACCTGCTACACCACCCATTGAGGGCACAATGCCATTGAGTACAGCTAAAATAGGTAATATATCTAAGGTGCTTTCAAAAAAGCTGGCCACAAAGGCGGCAGCTAAGGCTGTGAGTAAGTTAACGCCAAGCCATACTGAACGCTTTTTTGAGCTTTTTAAAACAGGTGCAAAGGTGTCTTCTTCATCATCAAGACCGGCAAGGCTTAATAAGCTGTGCTCTGCATCTTCACGAATAACATCAACAATATCATCAATGGTGACACGCCCAAGCAAGTGGGCGTTATCATCGACTACAGGGGCCGATATCCAGTTGTGGCGCTCAAATAACTGAGCAACCTCACTTTCATCCATCGAAATAGGGATAGACTCACAGTCTTCATCCATTAAATCTTGAACAATTTTTTCAGGCGGATTAGTTAACAGTGTGCTAAGTGATAATGCACCTAAAAAACAGTTATGTTTATCAACAACGTATAAATCATCGGTGCCCTCTGGCAGCTCACCGCGTAGCCTAATATAACGCAGCACAACATCAAGTGTAACGTCTGGGCGAATGGTCACCGTATCGGTGTTCATTAGCGCGCCTGCTGAGCGCTCTTGGTAAGATAAAGCCTGTGTAGCGCGTTCGCGGTCTTGCGTATCCATAGCGCTAACCACATCTTTGTACACGGTATCAGGTAGGCTACGTAGGACTTCACCTAAATCATCGTGGCCCATATCTTCAGTGGCCGCGGCAATATGCTCAGGTTCCATTTGTGCAATGATACCTAAACGTACATCTTCAGAGAGCTCTTCTAGCACATCCCCTTGCACATCTGGGTCAACCAGTTGCCAAAGCATGCGTCTAATTTTATGCGGAGAGGATTCAAGCAGCAGTGCTGTATCACAAGGTGCTGTTTTTGCTAGCATGCGTCTTACTTGAACAAATTGCCCACTATTAAGTGATTTAGTCACTTGTTTTAGTTGCTGTAGTGGATAGTCTTGTTCAAACGCTTCTGGCATTGGCATCCTAAATATTTTTGTGTAATGGAAAGGTGTTTAGTAGGTGGTGTTGCCCACTGTCATTTTCTTTATTTTTTGTGCTAAACCCAATGCTGGGGCTAAATTAGTGTTTAAAATTAAGTAACCAAATTTAGCAGGGGCATGGCTTTATTACCCTAAATTAAAGCACTAAATTAGGCGAGTCGGAATACCCTAATTTACTAAATCTTTATAATTTGGCCAGATAAGTCTTTAACTTATAAGGCTATGGTGCTTTAAATTATTCTTGTTCGTTAAATCGTTGTGCAATTAATTGCCCAACCGCATGCAAAGCTTGCTCTGAATCAGGGCCTTCACAGACTACTTTAACTTCTTTACCTTTACTGCTTTCAAGTAGCATTAAAGCTAATACGCTGTCGCCTGCGGCTTCTTTATCATCTTGGTGTAAGGTGATTTTAGCATCAAACTGCACAGCTAATTGCGCAAGGACCGTTGCCGCTCTGGCGTGTAAGCCTAATTTATTTTTTATTAAAAATGTGTCTTCACAGCGCATAAATTACTATACCTAAACTGAACAGGTTATTATTTTAAGGTTACTTTTCTTGCTCACGATGACGAATTTTGACATTCGGATGCGTCATAGCAAAGCTCTCACCAATGGCTTGCGCTAAATAAACCGAGCGGTGTTGACCACCAGTACAGCCAATTGCAATAGTGAGATAACTACGGTTATTACGCTCTAAGTGTGGCAACCAAGTTTGTACAAAGGTCTGAATTTGCCAAGTGAATTTTTGGACTATGCTGTGATTTGCCAAAAAATCTTTTACTGGTTGATCAAGGCCCGTAAGCGGTTTGAGTTCAGGCTCCCAGTGGGGGTTTGGCAAAAAGCGAGCATCAAAAACATAATCAGCTTCTTTAGGTATGCCGTGTTTAAAGCCAAACGATTCAAACGTTACAATAAGTTGCTTATCTTTTTTACCCAGTATTTTTTCGCGAATTGACTCTGCTAATTGGTGCACACTTAAATCGGTGGTATCTAGCATAAAGTCAGCGCGCGTTACGAGTACATCAAGCAGTTCTTTTTCTTTTTTTATTGCTAAATCAAGCGGCAGCGAATCGATGGATAAAGGGTGTAATCTGCGTGTTTCTGAAAAACGTTTGATCAGTGTTTGATCATCACTATCTAAATAAAACAGTGTGGGTTTAGCAAAGTCAGGAAGGTACTCGAGAATATCGTTAAATTCGTCTTGTTCTTTGGGGATATTACGAACATCTATACTAACGGCTATTTTGTCATAGTTATCTGAAACACTTCGCACTAAAGAGGGCAGTAAGTTGACCGGAATATTATCTACGCAATAATAGCCTAAATCTTCAACCACGCGTAAAGCAACCGACTTACCTGAACCAGAACGGCCGCTTATGATAATTAACTCCATTTATAGCCCTTAGTATTTACTACGATTGATCAACAATTACTTGATACAGCTCTGCATCGGTTTTAGCACTACGCAGCTGTTTACAAAATTCTTTGTTGCTCAGTTTATCAGCTATGGTTGCCAGAGTCTTTAGGTGCTGTTGGTTATCGCCATCTGGTACGATGAGTGCAACAAAAATATCAACAGGGCAGTTATCAATAGCATCAAAGTTAACAGGCGTGTCGCTAACAAGTACTAAAGCCAGCGGCTCTTCTACGCCACCCATTCTGCCATGAGGAATGGCGATACCCCGGCCAATGCCAGTACTGCCTAGCTTTTCTCTACTTGCCAGCGCATTAAGAATATCTTGTTGTGGTAAGTAGGGGAGCTTTTCATGAGCAAGCTCACTGATAAACTCTAAAATTCTTTTTTTACTACTAAAAAGGACCGCAGCTTTGCTGCAGTCCTGGCATACTAATGTACTTAATTTCATAATATTAGTGTCTAGCAAGCTTCTCTTTATGTTTTATGACTTGACGATCGAGCTTGTCAATCAACGAGTCTATAGCGGCATACATATCTTGGTGCTCTGTTGAGGCAAATAAATCTGCGCCACTTACATGAATAGTCGCTTCTGCTTTTTGGTTGAGTTTTTCTACATCGAGAATGACATGCACATTGCTAATATGATCTGAGTGCCTTTCTAGCTTTGCAAATTTATTATTTACATAGTCTCTAAGTGAATCAGTTACTTCTACGTGACGACCAGTTAGGTTTAGTTGCATAAGCATTTCCTCTTTGTTTTTTACGTCTTATATCAAACTCTTTCTCTGATTTGACGGTGGAATAGCTAGCGATTCACGGTATTTTGCTATTGTGCGTCTAGCTACTTTAATTCCTTGCTCTGCCAATATATCCGCAATTTTACTATCACTCAATGGTTTAGCTGAGTTTTCCGCGGCAATTAGCTTTTTAATTAGGGCACGTATTGCGGTTGATGAACACTCGCCGCCGTTTTCAGTGCTTACGTGGCTTGAGAAAAAATACTTAAGCTCAAAAATACCACGTGGCGTATGCATATATTTTTGCGTAGTAACACGCGAAATTGTCGATTCATGCATTTCTACCATTTCAGCAACATCGTTTAAAACCATTGGCTTCATGGCTTCGGGGCCATGTTCAAAAAATGCCTGTTGCTGTTTTACAATACAGTTAGTTACCTTAAGCAGCGTGTCGTTTCTGCTTTCAAGGCTTTTTATAAACCATTTAGCTTCTTGTAAGTGAGAGCGAATAAATTGGCTATCACCACTTGATTTTACGGTACGTGACATAGCCGCGTACTGACTATTTACGCGTATTTTTGGCATGCTATCTGGATTTAGCTCTACCACCCAGCGGCCTTTTATTTTTTTAACCGACACATCTGGTATTACATACTCCGACTCTTCCCTTACTATTGTATCTGCAGGTTTTGGGTTGAGGGTATGTATTAGGGTCATGACCTCTTTAAGCTCGTCTTCTTTAAGCTTAGTCTTTTTCATTAATGTACGATAGTCGCGTGCCGCTAATAGATCAATGTGATCGGTTAAGATCATTTTAGTTTGTTCTATAAAAGGGGTGTCTTTATCAAACTGGTTTAGCTGAATGCACAAGCACTCTTGTAAACTGCGCGCGGCTATACCTACAGGGTCAAATAACTGAATACGCTTTAAAACGGCTTCTATTTCATCAAGTTCAACTTCAACTTCGTCATCGTTTTCTTGGTTAAAGCTCTCTAAAATCTCTTCACAACTTAGCGTTAAAATACCCGAGTCATCTACAGCTTCTACAATGGCAATAGCAATGGCTTCATCAGTTGGGCTAAAAGGAGTAAGCTGAAGCTGCCACATTAAATACTCATGTAGCGTTTCAGTAGAGGCACCTTGATAAATAGACTCATCTTCCGGCATTGGGCCTGAGGATGCAGCAGGGGCTGCGCTCATGTACTCATCCCAAGTTACATCCATTGCCATATCATCGCTAACGGTGTCTTTATTTAAAGCTTCGCCACTGTCTTGCTCGTACTCGCTGGTTGTATCGTCAGCCGATGCGCTTACGGTTACATCATCCGTATCTGCTTTTTGTTCATTTTTTCCAGCCGACTCTTCCGTGTAATCTTGCTCTTCTACTTCTAATAGCGGGTTGCTATCAAGTGCTTCTTGTATTTCTTGCTTGAGATCCAATGTACTGAGCTGCAGCAAGCGAATCGCTTGTTGCAATTGTGGAGTCATTGTAAGTTGCTGGCCCATGCGCAGCTGTAATGATTGCCTCATGTATCTCTAACAATCCTTTTATGTTGTTATAATTAATATTAGCAGATGCTTGTAGGTGTGGCTTAAATGTTACAGCCTAAATTGCTCGCCTAAATAAACATCGCGTACAGTTTTGTCATTTAATACGTGTTCTGGGGTGCCAGATGCAATTAGCTCCCCATGAGAAACAATGTAGGCTTTTTCACAAACATCAAGGGTTTCTCTTACATTGTGATCGGTAATTAATACGCCAATGCCACGGTTTTTAAGATGTTCTATTATTTTCTTTATATCTAACACTGAAATCGGATCAACACCAGCAAAAGGCTCATCCAATAAAATAAATTTAGGGTTCGCTGCCAGTGCTCTGGCAATTTCTACACGGCGGCGTTCACCACCAGAAAGCGCCATACCTTGGCTATCGCGAATATGCTGAATACTAAATTCATCAAGTAAGTTGTTAAGCGTTTCTTCTCGTGCGGCTTTATTGAGCTCTTTACGCGTTTCTAAAATAGCCATTAAGTTTTGATAAACTGTCAGCTTTCTAAATATTGATGACTCTTGCGGCAAATAGCCAATGCCTAAGCGGGCGCGGCTGTGCATAGGTAATAACGTAATGTCGTTATCATCAATAGAAATTTTACCTTTGTCGCTAGGTACTAATCCTACAATCATGTAAAAGGTGGTGGTTTTACCTGCGCCATTAGGGCCCAATAAGCCAACAATGCTGCCGGCTTCTACTTCAAGGCCTACATTTTTTACAACTTGGCGGCCTTTATAGCTTTTTGCTAATAGTTCTGCTTTTAAGGTGCTCATGGTTGACCTTCGTTACCTGTTTTTTCTTTAATTTTTGCTTCAACAGGCACTAAAATTGTGTGGACACGATCCGTAGAGTTTTCGTCTTTTTCTGCGCTAATAAGCTGCTGCTGCATATCGTAGGTAATACTTTTAGCATTAATTTTTTGACCGGCTTGCGCGACTTCAGCATCGCCAACAAGCGTTAAAAATCGCTTTGCTACGTCGTAACGTACTTCGTTTGCACTGGCACTCATTACGGTACCATCGTCTTGTTTTTCTTCGAAGTAGGCTGGGCTGCCAGTGGCAATAAGGAGTTGTTTGTTATCCCCTAAGTCTTCACGTTTATGTACTTCGAGTCGGTCGGCTGTAATTTTGCGATTACCATGCACAATTTCGACGTTCTTTTCAAAAATACCTACGTTTTCTTTAAGTTGGCCTTCTTGACGGTCTGCACTAATAGAAATTTGATTTGCTGGCGGTTGAGCCGCAGGCTCAGCAGCAGAGGCGCTAAATGCAAGCATTAGCGATGGGATAATAAGTATTTTAGTGAGTTTATTGGTCATAATATATTGTTCGCGTATGGTTAATTAGTTTTATTACTTCGGTTTTTAAATCGGCTTCAAGGCCTTTACCGACAATTTTTAAATTAGGCCCAGTGACAACCACTGGCTGCTCAGAGCGCATTGTTAGCGCTTTAATGTCGACTTCGATGTTATCGGCATTGATGTTATCTATCATGGCGTTATCAACTAAATTTTTAGCAACAACATTACCTTCTAAAATAAGTTGTTTATCTTCGTAAAGCGTTGCTTCGTCTGCATTTATTCGCCATGTTTGTTTTTCGTTATACAAGGTGAAAATAGGTTTTTCAAAAAATGTAAAACCAAGCTGTTGGTACAGCTCCATTTTAGCCGCTGTGACTTTATGGCTTATTTTACCTTGCTCGTCATAGGCTGTTTGCTTAAGCTCTATAGCGGTGTAATCGGGCTTTGCAATTACTTCAGGTTCTTGCTCTGGCGCTACATTGGTTTGGGTAAAATAAGGGTACCAAAGCCAAACCATACAGCCGATGAATAACGCACTGAGTATAACGCGTGCTGCATTCATGAACTGGTGCCTTGTGTTGTAAGCGCTATGCCATTCTCTAGCATAAGTAAGTCTGTGAGCTCTCTAACGGCGCCAAAGCCGCCAGGCATTTGCGTAGTGTAATGCGATAAGCGCTTAATAAGCGGGTGCGCATCGTTTACTGCAACGGCAAAGCCAACGCGCTCCATTACTGGCATGTCAGGGCCATCGTCACCAATATAGGCTATTTGTTCATCAGTTAACTTTAAAGTGTTTTTGAGTTCTTGATAAGCAATAAGTTTGTCTTCTTGGCCTTGATAAATGTGCTGCACGGTTAAGCTGCTCATGCGAGTTTGTACTATTTCTGAGTGACGCCCCGTAATGACCGCAACTTCAAAACCGCTATTGATCAGCGCTTTAATGCCAAAACCATCTTTTGTATTAAATGCTTTTAATTCTTCGCCTTGGTTACCGAGGTAAATTCGGCCATCAGAAAATACACCATCAATGTCGCATATGAGTAGTTTTACTTTTTTGGCGCGTGCTTTGGCATCATCGCTTAGCGGTTGATAGAGATCTTCAAATTGCATTTATAATACTCCTGCTTTTAAGAGGTCTTGCATATTTAAGGCGCCTATTGGCTGGTTTTTATCATTGACCACAATTAAACCATTAATACGTTTGTTTTCCATTATGTTTAGGGCTTCAGCTGCAAGTATATCGGCCGTGGCGGTTGTGCATGACTTAGTCATAACCTGGCTAATAGCGGTGCTATGTATATCAACTCTTTGCTCTAAAATACGGCGTAAGTCACCGTCGGTAAAAAGGCCGGCAAGCTGTTGATTGTTATCTACAATAGCGGTCATGCCCAGCCCTTTGGCTGACATTTCTATTAACGCGTCTTTAATTGTTTGCGTTACACCTATAATAGGGGTGTTTGTGCCGCTGTGCATTACATCTTTTAAAGTGAGCAACAATCGCTTACCTAAACTGCCGCCAGGGTGAGAGAGTGCAAAGTCATCGGCGGTAAAGCCGCGTGCTTCTAAAAGCGCAACCGCCATTGCATCACCCATCGCTAAAGTGGCAGTGGTGCTTGCAGTAGGCGCTAAACCTAATAAACAGGCTTCTTGTTCTACTTTTATGCATACGTGCACATCGGCAAGTGTTGCCATAGTAGAGAGCGGGTTGCCCGTCATCGATATTATTTTTGCACCAAGACGTTTAAGTACCGGAATAATATTAAGTACTTCGCTGGTTTCGCCCGAGTTTGATATAAGCATAACCACGTCATTTTTGGTTATCATGCCTAAATCGCCATGGCTTGCTTCGCCTGGGTGAACAAAAAAAGCAGGGCTGCCTGTACTTGCAAGGGTAGCAGCAATTTTATTACCAATATGGCCTGATTTACCCATGCCAATAACAATAATCCGGCCTTGGCAATCAAACATGAGCTGACACGCACTATGAAAGTTTTCGTCAACGTATTGCGTAATATCAGCAAGCGCTTGGCGTTCAATGTTTAATACGCGTAAACCTTGCTCTATAAAATTTAGTTGTGCCATTGTTACCCTACTTGACTAAAAATATAACCTTGGTACGCCAAAAATGCGATGAGTAATAGGCCACCTTCTACTCTATTGATACGCTGAGAACCTCTAAAGTTCAATGACATAATAATAAGCGCAAGCGTAGCACCTAACATAATAAGTATGTCGCGGTTTGCAAGTGACGGGTCAACCACTGATGGGTTAATAATACCTGCAAGCGGTAATACCGCTAAAATATTAAATATATTTGAGCCCACAATATTACCGAGGGCTAAATCATCTTCGTTTTTAAGTACACCCGCTACAGAAGCTGCAAGTTCAGGCAAGCTTGTGCCAATAGCGATAATGGTTAAGCCAATTACTAAGTCGCTTAAACCAAAGTATTTAGCAATATCGACTGCTGAACCAACTAAAAAGTGTGAGCTAACAGGTAATAAAACCATGCCGACAATTAGCCATAAAACGGCTTTTTTAGTTGGTACATCGTTAGGAACCTCATCGCAGGCTTCTGAGACAAAAGGGTCATCTTGATTTTTTGCGCGCAAAGAAACCACAATCAAGCCGCCAATAAACACAGCAAATGCAACTAGCAACGCCACCCCTTCGGTAAGTGAGAAGTAGTTGTCTGAAAATACATACCACGTAGCCAAGGATACCAGCATAACAAGCGGCATTTCGCGTTTTAAAGTGCTTGATGACACACTCAAAGGGCGTAGCAGCGCAGTAATACCTAACACAAGTAAGATGTTTGTTATATTTGAACCTACCGCGTTACCGACCGCTGTGTCGGTTTTATTTGCCAAAGCAGCCGAGGCCGATACCATCATTTCAGGGGCCGAAGAACCCATAGCAACAACCGTTAAGCCAACAATTAAAGTAGGGACTCCAAAGTTTTTAGCAAGCGCTGCCGCACCGTATACAAATCGGTCGGCGCTCCACACAAGTGCAGCAAAACCAAGAATTAAAATAACAAACGAGGTAACCATTATGTTAAGCCAGATGTTCAAAATACAGATGGCGCGAATAGTAACAAAAGCCAACATGAAAGTATAAGCAAAAGAGCAGGGTCTACTATTGCAGTGCGTGAATTTTATGCGCTTAAGCAAAGGTTAAGGCAATTTACTTCAGCCTTAGAGCGCTTTTTGTAGGCGTATTACAAAATCTTACGAATTGTTTTTTCCATCTTGGCTAAAAAACCCTTAAAATAGGAGCACGAGTGAACATTGTTACGGAGAGCGACTTGTCGCAATCAATAGTAGAAGTCAAGGATGTTAGCTTTTCGCGAGGCGATAGAACCATATATAAAAATATGAGTTTTAGTGTTCCTAAAGGTAAGATAACAGCGATTATGGGGCCAAGCGGAATTGGCAAAACCACAATGCTACGCTTAATTGGTGGGCAGCTTAAGCCTGACGCCGGCGATATTTTATTCGAAGGTGGCAGTATTCCTAGTATGTCGCGCAAAGAGTTATATGCGGCACGAACCAAAATGAGCATGCTGTTTCAAAGCGGTGCGTTATTTACTGATATGTCGGTATTTGACAACATTGCATTTCCTCTGCGAGAGCACACCAAGTTAAGTGAAGCGTTAATTAAACTAGTCGTATTAATGAAACTGCAAGCGGTGGGTTTACGCGGTGCTAAAGATTTAATGCCTTCTGAGCTTTCTGGCGGTATGGCCAGACGAGCAGCACTTGCACGTGCTATTGCACTGGACCCAGAACTTATTATGTATGATGAGCCTTTTGCCGGCCAAGACCCAATATCTATGGGCGTATTGGTAAAGCTTATTAAGTCGTTAAATGAAGTGCTAGGTTTATCATCCCTTATTGTAACCCACGATGTAACGGAGGTAATGAGTATTGCCGATCACGTTATTATTATTGCCGATCAAGGCGTAATAGGTGCAGGGACACCGGATGAAATGCGTAATCATGAATCTCCATTAGTACAGCAGTTTTTAAAAGGATTATCGGATGGGCCAGTGCCATTTCATTATCCTGCACAAACGTATGCTGATGAGCTGTTAGGAGAAAACGCTTAATGTTGGATTTATTTCAAAAGTTAGGTCATAAAACGCTGGGGCGTTTTGCTGCATTAGGACGCTCTGCCAACATGCTTTTTAATGCATTGTGGAATGTACCTAACTTTAAAAAAGGCACACCGCTGTTAGTGCGCCAACTTTATATGGTTGGTTCGCAATCATTATTAATTATTATGGTGTCGGGTTTGTTTATTGGTATGGTGCTTGCGCTGCAAGGTTACACTGTATTGGTTGGCTATGGCGCCGAAGACAGCCTAGGCCCATTAGTTGCGCTTAGTTTATTACGCGAACTAGGCCCTGTGGTTACAGCGCTATTATTTGCTGGGCGCGCTGGAAGTGCGCTAACGGCAGAAATAGGCTTAATGAAAGCCACTGAGCAACTCTCTTCACTAGAAATGATGGCCATTGACCCTCTCAAGCGCATTATTGCACCACGCTTTTGGGCAGGTTTTATTAGTATGCCATTGCTTGCACTTATTTTTTCTGCGGTTGCCATTATCGGTGCTCATTTAGTTGGGGTTGATTGGTTAGGCGTAGATACCGGCAGCTTTTGGTCGATAATGCAATCGCAAGTATCGTTTCAAGAAGATGTATTAAACGGCATGATAAAAAGTTTTGTATTTGCCATGGTAGTGACCTGGATTGCGCTTTATAAGGGCTACGACTGTATCCCAACCTCAGAAGGGATCAGTAAAGCAACAACAGAAACAGTCGTACACTCATCACTGGCAGTATTAGGGTTTGACTTTATTTTGACAGCGGTAATGTTTACCAGCTAATAGGGTATAGATAATGAATTCACGGAAATTAGAGATTTTAGTTGGCTTTTTTGTCGCATTAGGCATTTTAGCGTTTGCAATGTTAGCACTTAAAGTGGCTAATTCGGGTATTAGCGGGTCGGGCGAAACCTACACGCTAAATGCAAAGTTTGAAAATATCGGCTCACTTAAAGCGCGTGCACCGGTAAAAGTAGGCGGTGTAGTGATTGGCCGTGTTGAATCTATTTATGTACACCCACAGGTGTTTTTGCCTGTGGTAAATATGACGATAGATGCACAGTATTTATGTCGTTTTTCAGACACTAGCTCAATCTCAATTTTAACATCGGGTATTTTAGGGGAGCAGTACTTAGGTATTCACCCTGTTATTTCTCCTAATGCAGCAGAGCAGCGCTGTTTAGGTGAGACAGTGACCGAAAACGCACAAGATCAAGCAATCGATGAGTTATTTGGCGTAGAGAGCAAAGCGTTAGGTGATGGTGATTCAATCACAGATACTAAGTCTGCACTTGTTTTAGAAGAGTTAATTGGGCAGTTTTTATTCAACCAAGGTAGTGAGTAATTATTATGTTGAAACAGTTTTTAGCCGTTATTGCACTTAGTGCAACCCTAGCTGTGCAAAGTGTTAGCGCAGCCGAAGTTAAACTGACAGATCCTAACAAGATGGTGCGTCAGGTAGCAGAGCATACATTTGAGCGCATTAAAAAAGATCAACCGCTTATCACTAAAGATAAAGAGCACCTTCGTGTTATTGTAGAAGAAGAGCTGATGCCTTACATAGACTACAAATATGCAGCACTTCGTGTGTTGGGTAGTGAAGTGTCTAAAGTGCGTGCAATTACCGATGAAGCCGAAAAAGCCAAAGCAATTAAAGATATCCAAGAATTTATTGGCGCGTTTAGAAGCTATTTAGTTGCTACTTACGCGGGGGTATTTACTCAATACACTGACCAACATGTAGAATTTGGCGCAGAGCAGCCATTTAAAGGCAAAGATGTAGTTGTAGTAAAAACTAAAATTACAGAAGATGGCAAGCCTGACATAAAAATTGATTTTAAAGTACGTGAAGATCGCAGCGGCGAGTGGCGCGCATACGATATGATTGCAGAAGGAATTAGCTTACTCGATGCAAAACAAAGTGAGCTACAAGGTATTTTACGCCAGCAAGGTATTGCACACGTAAGTAAATTACTAGAGCAAAAGAGCCAGTTACCTGTGCAATTTAGAGGCAACAACAGCAATGACTAAATTGGCAATTAGCCAAGTAGATGAGCAGCACTATAGGGTAAGTGGTGAACTTACCCGCAGCTCAATTGGCAATGAACAGCTTCTGAACGCCAAGTCATTAAGTAAGCATAAAACCATCTATTTTGACCTTTGTGAGGTAATGAGGGTTGACACAGCGGGCTTAGCTTGGTTAATTCACTCTTTTGCTGAATTTAAGCAACAGGGCACACGCCTTGAATTGCAAAATCCACCTGAGCAATTGCAAAATTTAATGCAGTTGGGTCAGGTAACAACTTTATTTGAGTGAGAGTTATGGAAACTAGCCAAGTCGAAACATTATTACGCGACGAACTTCAATTATCTGAAGTAAAAGTAAAAGCCAATGGTAGCCATTATGAAGTAATTGCAGTAGGTGAGTGCTTTGACGGTTTAAGCCGCGTTAAAAAGCAACAGCTAGTTTATGGCCCATTAATGAATACTATTTCAGACGGTACAATTCACGCTGTATCAATTCGTGCATTTACGCCAACTGAGTGGAAGCGTGAACAAAAATTTATTTTACCTCAATAGTTAAGGCCTCTTAATGGATCAGTTTGTAATTCAAGGTGGCACTTCACTTGCGGGTGAAGTAACTATTTCTGGCGCTAAAAATGCCGCATTACCAATTTTGTTTGCCGCACTGCTTGCCGATGGTAAAAGTACATTTACGAATGTTCCTCGCCTTCGCGATATTGTGACCACTGAGGCGCTTTTAAGCACCTTAGGCGCAACTATAAATTGGCAAGGCGATACACTGTATATCGATGGCGCAACCGTTAATAAAACGCTTGCTCCTTATGATTTAGTTAAGCAAATGCGCGCCTCTGTTTTGGCACTAGGGCCTTTAGTGGCGCGTTTTGGTGAGGCGCAGGTATCGCTACCTGGTGGTTGTGCTATAGGCGCACGCCCGGTTGATATACATATTCAAGGTTTAGAGCGCATGGGCGCACAAATAAACGTTGAAAATGGTTATATCAATGCAAAGGTAGAAGGCCGCCTTAAAGGCGCTGAAATTTTCATGGAAATGGTCAGTGTTGGCGCAACCGAAAACTTACTAATGGCCGCAGCACTTGCTGATGGTAAAACGGTGCTTGAAAACGCAGCACGCGAGCCCGAAATTATTGACCTTGCCAATTGCCTAATTGCTATGGGTGCAAAAATTACTGGTGCAGGTACAAGCCGTATAGAAATTGATGGCGTAGAGCGTTTAGGCGGCTGTGAGCACAGCATTTTACCTGACCGCATTGAAACGGGCACTTTTTTAGTTGCAGCAGCGATGGCTGCAGGCGAAGTACTTTGTAAAAAAACAGATTTTCATTCACTTGAGCCTGTTATTGAAAAATTACGTGCCGCGAATGCATTAGTTGAAGTAAACGATGACAGCATTTATTTAGATATGCGTAATCGTGAGCTCAAAGCCGTTAATATTAAAACCATGCCACACCCTGGTTTTCCAACCGACATGCAAGCGCAGTTCACCGCGTTAAATGTAGTGGCTAATGGTAGTGCAACAATTACCGAAACCATTTTTGAAAACCGCTTTATGCACGTACCAGAGTTACAACGCATGGGCGCTAATATTCGTTTAGAAGGGCATACCGCTATTTGTGGTGAAACGCAAAGTTTAAGTGGCGCACAAGTAATGGCAACCGATTTACGCGCCTCTGCAAGCTTAATTTTAACCGGTATTGTGGCGCAAGGTGAAACGGTAGTCGATCGTATTTACCACGTAGACCGAGGCTATCAACGCATTGAAGATAAACTCAGTGGCTTAGGTGCCAATATTAAGCGCAGAAGTAGCTAATACCCATTCGCAATAATATTTACTTGTTTTGAGGTGAGAGCACACTTGCTCCTAAATTAAGCGCGCTGAGTTAAACACAGTTTACTTTAGACATAAAAAAGGTCGGATACGCGTATTGCTATCCGACCTTTTTATTGCCATTTTGGTTAGAGTTTAGTTTCGAGCTCTGCAACTCTAACCATTATTTTTTCTACTTTACCGTTTCGGTACAGCTCAAATTCTATTTCTTTACCGGGCTGTGTATTGCCTATTTTTTCGAGTACTTTTTGCGGGTTGGCGACACTTAACCCTGCAATTTTAATAACGATGTCTTGCTCTTCAATGCCAGCTTGCCATGCAGGGCCTAATGGGTCTAAATTGGTGATTCGCATACCAGCGACCTCAGTAAGGCTGTCGTTTACCTCTTTGCCCGTGCTATCTACAGCGGTGCCTTCAAAGCCTAAATAGCCACGTACTACACGGCCATGGCGTATTAGCTTTGCCATTACTTCTTTAGCGAGCGAATAGGGAACAGCAAAAAATATTCCTTGGATATTTAGGTTTTCACGAGTTTTAAATTGCGCAGACGTGATCCCCACTAAGTCTCCATTTGAATTAACCAAAGCCCCGCCAGAGTTACCTACATTTATAGCAGCATCCATTTGCAGTAAGTTGTTATAAGGGCTATCGGTAATTTTTTGTTTACCGGTGGCACTAATTATACCTTGGGTGATGGTTTGCCCTAAATTGAGTGGGTTACCAATGGCCAGCACTACATCACCTACACTGGTGGTGTAATTATCGTTTACGGGGATCACCGGCAGGTGGTCGGCGTTAATTTTCAATAAGGCTAAATCGGTAATGGTGTCAAAGCCAATTAACTGCACATCAAAAAAGCGTCGGCCATCGGTTAATATAACCAAGATTTGATCTGCATTATTTATAACGTGGTAGTTAGTTAATATGTAGCCGTCTTGCGCCATAATTACGCCAGAGCCAAGCTCTTGAACGGTGTTTTGTTGCTTATATCGAGGCTCTTTAGAAATGCTTTCTGAAAAAATAGTTACTACCGACGGTGCAGCACGTTTAACCGCGTCAGCAAAACTAAGGTGATTTGAGCTCATAGCACTGGGCAAGGGAACATTAGGGAGTAAAGAGGCGCGCATATTAGGGCTGAAAAAAACCACTAAAAAAGCGATACCTAAACCGACAAACAATGGGGGAAGTACAAATTTTAGTAATTTCAGCACGAGATTCTTATTGTTAGTGAGCAATTCTTTATGATGGCACAAAAAAAATAACAGCGGCAAGTGCTGCTGTTATTTTTATTGCTTATTTATAACGTGTTACTTATTGGATAAGTACAAAGATAGACTCTCTGCCACGTTTAACGCCAAGTACAATATTACCTTGGGTATCTTCGATAATTTTGTTCATTTGACGAATGTTTTCTACACGTTGGCGGTTAACTTGTACAATCACATCACCTTCTTCAAGGCCAACACGTGCAGAAGGAGAACGCGGATCTACTGTGGCGACTTCAATACCTTTAGTGCCATTTTTTTGCACGTTTTCAAGCGTTGCACCTTGGAATGCAGGATGCAGTTCATCGCCAGCGGCGGTTAAACCCGATGCACCATCAAGCGTTACTTTAATGGTTTTTACTTTGCCATCGCGGTAAATACCTAATTTAACTTCGCGTCCTTCACCTAACGTTGCTATTTTACTGCGCAGCTCGTGGAAGCCACTAATATCGCTGCCATTAATACTAATAATAACATCGCCAGCTTTAATACCTGCTTTGCTTGCTGCGGTATCATCCATTACTTGCATAACGTAAGCACCTTGTTTAACGTCAAGTTGCTGTGCTTTTGCAAGGCCTGCATCAAGTGGGCGGCCAGAAATACCCAGTGAGCCACGGCGTACTTCGCCATGTTCAATAATTTGGTCAACTAAGTTTTTCATCATATTTGATGGAATGGCAAAGCCAATACCAACATTTCCACCCGAGGCACCTAAAATAGCAGTATTAATACCAATGAGCTCACCATTTAGGTTAACTAAAGCGCCTCCTGAGTTACCTTGGTTAATAGCCGCATCGGTTTGAATAAAGTCTTCGTAGCCTTCAATATTTAAACCACTACGGCCTAATGCACTTACAATGCCCGAGGTTACTGTATGGCTTAAACCAAATGGATTACCAATTGCTACTGCAAAGTCGCCGACACGCAATTTATCTGAATTTGCCAGTTTAACTTCGGTTAAGTCATCTGCATCTATTTGTAATAGCGCAATATCAGACTCTTTATCGGTACCAATTTTGGTGGCTTCAAATTCACGGCCGTCTTCTAGCGTTACCACCATTTTTTCGGCATCTTGAATTACGTGGTTATTTGTTACTACATAGCCTTCGTCGGCATCAATAATAACCCCTGAGCCTAAACCACTAAATTGGCGCTTTTGACTACGTGGTTGAGGGTTACCAAAAAAGTATTCAAGCGGGTCTGCACGGCGGCGCACTTCTTTTGAGCCAGAAACCTGAATGCTCACAACGCCAGGGGTAATTTGCTCAAGCATAGGCGCAAGTGTGGGTAATTGTTGGCCGTTAACTGCAATAGGCAGTTTTGCATAAGAGGCCATTGGGCTTAGTAATAAGCTTGTAGATAAGATTGCAGCACTAATAAGTGATAATTTCATTTTCATAGTCAGGGTGTACTCCACATCACAGGAAAAGCAAAAAGGCTGCATAAGCAGCCTTTTCGAATTTAAATATAAAGCTGTTACATTTAAAGACTATGGGGTCAAAAAAAAGTTCCTCAAGATAGCACTAACATTTTAGCGTGCTCAGTGTGTTAAGAGGCTTTTGCAGGTTTTGTATCGCCATTTTGCCCTGCAAATAAACCAGACTCACCCGAGACGTAATCGGCAGGTTGTGCTTGTGCAGATGAACGGTCAACCTCGCGCTCTTTTAAAGACGCTTGTAATTGCTCTGTTGTTTCTTTAGAGAAAAACGGCTCGCTAGGCGCTTTGTTTTTATCATCAAGTAAGAGTTGATTGGTTTCTTCAACATGGCTGAGTAGTTGGTCGTAGTTTTCTTTCATTTTATTCACAAGCTTACCTGTGCTTGCTAAATGATCGGCCACATCTTGGCGATACTGCTCAAGCGCGTTTTGTGCTAGCTCGGCTTGTTCTTTTAATTCATCTTGCTTAAATTGCTTTTTAGTAACGAATGCACCAACAAAAAATGCCACTACAGCAGTAATAATAATTAAACCTACCCACGTAACTGTGCCCATAACTTCACCCCTTTGGGAAAAAATATCTAATAATGCCTGATTCAAATATAAATCATCCTGTGGGTAATATACCCCGAGTTAAGATGCGTGTTAATATGTTGTGCAAATTAAACTGTGTTTAAAATGTAATTAGATATGACTCCTTGGCAAACTTACCAGCAAGATCTTAAGCGCGATGACTTTGTACATGACCAAGCACAAGAAAATGCAGTGCGCCATTTACAACGTTTATACGATGACCTCACAAATAAAAAACCACAGCAACAAGGCTTTTTTGCAAAGCTGTTTAATAAAAGCGAACCTGAGCCAATTAAAGGGCTTTATTTTTGGGGTGGTGTAGGGCGTGGTAAAACCTATTTAGTAGATACCTTTTACGAAGCGCTGCCAGGTGAGCGTAAAATGCGTGTGCATTTTCATCGCTTTATGCACCGAGTTCACGATGAACTAAAAAAGCTAAATAATAAAAGCAATCCACTGGAAATTGTTGCCGACATATTTAAAGCTGAAACCGATATTATTTGTTTTGATGAATTTTTTGTTCAAGATATTACAGATGCCATGTTACTCGGCGGCTTAATGCAGGCATTATTTGCACGCAATATAGTATTAGTCGCTACCTCTAATATAGTACCTGATGATTTATATAAAAACGGCTTACAGCGTGCGCGTTTTATTCCGGCCATTGAACTGGTAAAAGCGAACACAGAAATAGTAAATGTAGACTCTGGTATTGATTATCGCTTGCGTACACTTGAGCAAGCCGAAATATTTCACAGCCCGTTAGATGAGCAAGCCGATAAAAACTTATTTGAATATTTTGATAAGCTCTCGCCAGAGGCGGGGGAGCTTGATCAACCCATAGAAATAGAAGGGCGCTTAATCAACACACGCAAAGTGGCCAAGTGTGTAGTGATGTTTGAATTTAGCGAATTGTGCGAAACCGCACGTAGCCAAGTCGACTACATGGAAATTAGCCGCTTATATAACACTGTTATTATTTCTAATGTTAAACAGCTTGGACAAAATAATGATGATGCAGCTAGGCGCTTTATCGCTTTAGTGGATGAGTTTTACGAACGCCATGTAACATTAATTATTTCGGCTGAAAAACCGATCACGCAGCTTTATACCCAAGGTAATCTTAACTTTGAATTTAAGCGCTGCATTAGCCGCCTGCAAGAAATGCAGTCTTTAGAGTATTTAGCAAAAGAGCATTTAGCATAGCGCTAATACGACTGTATCGACTCTTTAAAGTGGCCTTATTGTTGTTTTTATATAAATGCATAAGTTTTTGTAATTTTCTTGTGGAAAAAACAACCGCTCGGTAGCAATGTGTTTTAAGTGCTGGTATACTCCCGCGTCTGCCACGTTGCGTTCTATGTCCTCATATAGTTTAGCCACTTGTGAGCGGCGCTAAAGTCTAAAACTCGAAGGGGTTGTAGCATACTTAGAGCGGTAGTTAATAATAACTGCCTGTGGTTTTAATTGAAAAACATTGGATTTTTATAAATGAAAACGTTTGTTGCTAAACCAGAAACAGTAAAACGTGACTGGTACGTAGTTGACGCTGAAGGTAAAACTTTAGGTCGCATCGCTACTGAAATCGCTCATCGCCTACGCGGTAAGCACAAAGCTGAATACACTCCACACGTAGATACTGGTGATTACATCATCGTTATCAACGCTGAGAAAGTTACTGTAACTGGTAACAAATTCAAAGATAAAGTGTACTACGCTCATACTGGTTTCCCAGGTGGTCTTAAGTCTACTACTTTTGATAAACTTCAAGCTGCAAAGCCTGAAATGATCATCGAAAAAGCTGTTAAAGGCATGTTGCCACGTGGTCCTTTAGGCCGCGCTATGTACCGTAAACTTAAAGTTTACGCAGGTACTGAGCACAACCATGCTGCACAACAGCCTCAGGTTCTAGACATTTAAGGAGCACTATCATGGCAAATCAATACTACGGTACAGGTCGTCGTAAAAGTTCAAGTGCTCGCGTATTCTTACGCCCAGGCACTGGTAACATCGTAATCAACAAGCGCTCTTTAGAAGAGTACTTTGGTCGCGAAACAGCACGCATGGTTGTTCGTCAAGCTCTTGAGCTTGTTGACATGACTGAAAAATTTGACCTTCACATCACCGTTGCCGGTGGTGGTACAACTGGTCAAGCTGGTGCTATCCGTCACGGTATCACTCGTGCACTTATGGAGTTTGACGAGTCATTACGTCCACAACTTCGTAAAGCAGGTTTTGTTACACGTGATGCACGTAAAGTTGAACGTAAGAAAGTGGGCCTTAAGAAAGCGCGTAAGCGTCCACAGTTCTCAAAACGTTAATTTTTACGTTATCAAGAATTCAAAAACCCAGCTTATGCTGGGTTTTTTGTTTTTGGCATTAAAATTTAAGTACTTACCTACCTCAAGCCCGCTTTTTTAAGGCTAGGCGTTGATCATATTTTATAAATACTGCGTATTTAATGTACGAAAGCTTTAAAATACCCATTTCGCTGCAAAAAAGTTAAATAATTATCGCAATTAGTGTAAATCCATCAGTTAATTGGTGGAATTTTTTGCTACAATTGGCTGGCAAGTAGTATGAGCAAGTTCAACATCACCATGTACAGTTTATCTGTTTCCTCGTAGTGGGGTTGATCTTGGTCAGTATATTGTTTTTACAGAAGCGCTATTATAGTCATTCGGCTTTATTCTCGAGCTTACTTTATCAAACTATTGATCAAGTCGGGTTATTCGAGCGTGAGGCTGTGAATAACCTTGTTTTAATCAAGGGTTTTAATTATGATCGCTTCTATTTTAAAAATTTCGAAAAATTAACCTGCTGTAACTGATGTTCTCAATATAGCAAGTGTTGAGAATCATAGTGGAGATAAGTGGATGAGCAATGCGCCTGTAGACAATGGCCGACGTCGCTTTTTAACCATAGCTACCTCTGTTGTAGGTGGTGTTGGTGCGGCTGGGGCTGCTGTTCCTTTTATTGCGTCTTGGAATCCAAGTGAGCGAGCTAAATCTGCGGGTGCGCCTGTAGAAGTAGATATCAGCAAACTTGAGCCAGGACAATTAATACGTGTCGAGTGGCGTGGTAAACCTGTATGGGTTGTATCACGTACCCCTAAAATGCTTGAGCAGATGAAAGAACATGAAGGTCAACTTCGTGATCCGCAATCGCAAGAGCCACAACAACTAGAATCATCAACAAATGATTACCGTTCATTACGCCCAGAGATTTTTGTCGCTGTTGGTATTTGTACGCATTTAGGGTGTTCTCCAGGCTTTTTCCAAGGTAACTTTAGTGAAAAAGTTGAAGGGACAGATGATGGTTTTTACTGTCCATGTCACGGTTCTAAATTTGATATGGCTGGGCGAGTATTTCAATCAGTTCCTGCACCATTGAACTTAGAAGTACCACCTTATACTTTTCTTGATGAAACCACTATTTTAGTGGGCGAAGAAAAAGGGGTAGCCTAATGTTTGGTAAAATTGTTAGTTGGATTGACGACCGTATCCCAATGACACGTGTTTGGAACATGCACATTGCACAGTATCCAGCACCTAAAAACTTTAACTTCTGGTATTTTTTTGGCTCACTAGCCATGTTAGTACTAGTAAACCAAATACTTACTGGTATTTGGTTAACGATGAACTTTGTTCCCTCTTCTGAAGGCGCTTTCGCATCAGTAGAGTACATCATGCGTGATGTTGAATACGGTTGGTTATTACGTTATTTACACTCAACGGGTGCATCTGCGTTTTTCATCGTTGTTTATATGCATATGTTCCGTGGCATGATCTACGGCTCTTACCAAAAACCACGTGAATTACTGTGGTTGTTCGGTATGTTTATTTTCTTAGCATTAATGGCTGAAGCCTTCATGGGTTACTTACTACCATGGGGTCAAATGTCGTTCTGGGGTGCGCAGGTAATCATTTCGTTATTCGGGGCTATTCCGGTAATTGGTGACGACTTAACACTTTGGATCCGTGGTGACTACGTAATATCGGGTGCAACGCTTAACCGCTTCTTTGCATTACACGTTATTGCACTACCACTGGTTATTGTAATTTTAGTGTTCTTACACATTGTTGCGCTGCACGAAGTGGGCTCTAACAACCCTGACGGTGTTGAAATAAAACGCAAAAAAGGCACTGTGGCTGAAGAAGATAAGTCTAAATTTAAATTCCATGAGTATTACACCGACAAAAAAGACATTGTTGATGCGATACCGTTCCACCCGTACTACACAGTAAAAGATATTGTGGGCGTGGTTGGTTTCTTAATCTTGTTCTGTTGGGTTGTATTCTTTATGCCTGCGATGAATGGTTTCTTCCTAGAAGCGCCAAACTTTGAAGCAGCAAACCCACTTAAAACACCAGAGCACATTTTCCCAGTTTGGTACTTTACGCCATTCTATGCAATCTTACGTGCAATCCCTGATAAGCTTATCGGTGTTGCGGCAATGGGTGCGTCAATTGTGGTACTCGCATTGTTACCGTGGATTGACCGTGGTCGTGTTAAATCGGTTCGTTACCGTTGTGGTTTCCACAAATGGAACATTGCAGGTTTCGTTGTAACTTTCGTTCTTTTAGGTTGGGTGGGTGCAACTCCACAAACTGATATGAAAACGATAATTTCTCAAATCTGTACTGTGACTTACTTTATGTTCTTCGTACTGTTATTTATATACAGTAAGAATGAAAAAACTAAGCCATTGCCTGAGAGGTTAACGAAATGATGAAAAAGCTACTTATTGGTGTATTTGCTTTATCAGTAAACTTGCTGCCTAACATGGTTATGGCTGCGGGTCCTTCGGTTCCTCTTATGGAAGCGGGTAACGATGTATCTGATCAGCCTTCTTTGCAGCGCGGCGCAAAGTTGTTCATGAACTACTGTCTTGGTTGTCACCAAATGCAGTATCAACGTTATGAACGTACTTTCCGTGATATTGGTATTCCAACCGAGCTTGGTAAAGAGCAATTGATTTTTGATGGTTCAAAAGTAGGTGGCCATATTCTTAACGCTATCGCAAAAGAAGATGCTGCTAAATGGTTTGGTGCGGCTCCGCCGGATTTAACCAATGTGGCGCGTGTGCGTGGCAGTGATTGGATTTACACTTACTTAAAGTCGTTTTACAAAGATGAATCTCGTCCGTTTGGCGTAAATAATACGTTATTCCCATCGGTGGGTATGCCACATGTTCTTCAAGAACTACAAGGTTTACCAACACCTATCATTGAAGAAGTTGAACAACATGGTCAAACAGTGACTAAAGTTGTTGGTACTGAAACAGATGGTAAGGGCGAATTAAGCGTTGATGAATACGATCAAGCGGTTCGTGATTTAACGAATTTCTTAGAGTATGTAGGTGAACCTACACGCCTTGAGTCAGAAGCGTTAGGTATTAAGGTAATTGGATTTTTAGTTATCCTGTTTATCTTGGCATTTATGCTTAAGAAAGAATACTGGAGAGATGTTCATTAATTTGAGCATTTTACAAGGTAATTTTGCAATAGGGGCTTAAGCCCCTATTGCTGTTTTAGTTATTTAATGGAGGTATAGGCATGGCCGTAGCTGCCAATAAGCGCCCTGTAATGACCCTTTTTTCTGGTGCTAACTGTATGTATAGCCACCAAGTACGTATTGTACTTGCAGAAAAAGGTGTAAGTGTAGATATTCATTTGGCTGAAAAGGATAACTTGCCAGAGGCACTTCACGAAATTAACCCTTACGGTACAGTACCCACACTGATTGACCGTGAGCTTGGCTTATATCAGGCAAACATCATCATGGAATACCTTGATGAACGTTTCCCTCATCCTCCACTAATGCCTGTGTATCCGGTAATGCGTGGTCGTAGCCGTTTAATGATGCACCGTATTGATACTGATTGGTACAGCCTTGCTGAAAAAATCATTAACAATACAGCAGATGCTGCACAAGCTCGTAAAGAGTTAACTGAAGCGTTACTTGCAATTGCACCAATCTTTAACGAAGCTCCATACTTTATGAGTGAAGAGTTTAGCTTAGTGGATTGTTATTTAGCACCACTATTATGGCGTTTACCAGAGTTTGGTATTGAGCTTAATGGCTCTGGCGCTAAAGAGCTAAAAGAGTACATGATCCGCTTATTTGAGCGTGAGTCATTCCAAGCTTCTTTAACTGAAGCAGAGCGTGAGATCCGTTTATAATGACGCCTAATCGTCCTTATTTACTACGTGCTTTTTTTGATTGGATCGTAGATAACGACTGCACACCACATTTAGTGGTTGATGCGCAGTACCCAGCAGTACAAGTGCCTACGCAGTTTGTTCAAGATGGCCAAATAGTGCTTAATATTAGCCCTTCTGCCGTTACTGGGTTTTCGTTAGATATGGAACAACTAAGCTTTAATGCGCGCTTTGGCGGACAGCCAATGCAAGTATATGTGCCTTTAGGTGCGGTACTTGCTATTTATGCGCGTGAAAATGGCGAAGGAACAGTCTTTACTGCAGATGAGTTTTTAGAGGACGAAGACGATTTTGCACCTGACCTTGAAAGTGTGGAAACATCAGATGAGATTATTGATGAAACCCCGCCAGAAAAGCCAGAAAAGAAAAAAGGCTCACATTTACGCGTCATCAAGTAACGCTTAAATACAAAAAAACCGCTAATTAAGCGGTTTTTTTATGTGCCTTATCAACGGCTTTTTATGTATTTTATAAATATTCAAACACTTTAATAACGCGCTCTACACCCGATACATTGCGTGCAATGTTAACCGCTTGGTTAGACTCAGATTCAGATACTAATCCCATTAAAAATACTTCAGCGTTTTCGGTCACTACTTTAATATTATTGCTCGGTATATCTTTAGCTGTTAAAAGCTGTGCTTTTACTTTAGAGGTTAGCCACGAGTCGTGCGTTTGTGTGGTAATACCAATATTTGAGCCAATTCTAATTTGGTTATGTATTTTACGTATACCTGAGAGCCCCTCAATGCTCTGCTGAGCTTGGTTTTTCATTTCTTGATTGGCAACCTGACCTACCAGTAAAACAATGCCATTAACGCTTATAGCGTCTACATTGGCGAATTTTTCTAGTCGTTCAACTTCACTAAGCGCAATACTGGCTTTAATTTCTATATTATTGTCGTCTATTTGCGAGCCAATGGTGCGGCGATCATTTGCTGCTGTTACTGCACCAGCTGTTCCTGCAACCACTGCGGCTGCACAGCCTTGCAGTAAAACAACAGTACCTAAAACAATAAGAGAGCGTTTAAACATAATTTTCATCCTGCGGGAAAAGAGTTAAATCAACCAGTTCACTTAAGCAATGTAAGTTAACTAAGTGAGATTCAATAATGCGGCTAGGGCGCTTAGAAGGCGTACGAATTTCTACATCATTAGGGCCTAATAATCCAACGAGTTCTCCACCATCGTCACCTACCATCACTATGACCTTCATATCTTTAGTAAGTGCCGCTTCTACAGCAGAAATAATATGTTTTTCGTTGCCATTAATTGCTAACGCAAGCAGTAAGTCGCCTTGTTGTGCAAAGGCACGTACTTGGCGAGCAAAGGTATCATGCTCATCTACTTGGCTACTTTGCCCTAAATTGATGTTTTCTTGAGATAGCGCAATAGCAGGTAAACAGGGGCGTTCTGTTTCGTAGTGATTAACTAATACGCCGGCCATGTGCTGCGCTAGCATATGGCAGTTTGCCGTGCCACAGCAAAGGAGTTTGTTACCATTAATTAAACTTTGTGCAATGGTAAATGCCGCAGACTCTAGTGCGCTTGGCAGTACTTCGCCTGCTGCTATTTGTACTTGAATGCTTTCTGTAAAAATTTCTTTAATTGTATCTTGCATAGACTACCAATAATTTATTCGTCATTTTTGTTTGTTGCTGGGCGTTTTACTAATCTGTTTGCGTGTTGTTAAAGTACGCTTTTGATCCAATTTATATTGCCAGAGCCTTCACCTGTAATGGCAACGTAGTCGACTCTTATAGGCTGATTAGTTAAGTTTTTTGCTGCCAAGTAGTGATAAATAGTGCGTTTTAATCGTGCTTGTTTTTGTGCGCCAAGGGCATAATTTGCACCGCCTCTCGCATTGTTTTTACGAAACTTAACTTCTACAAACACAAGCGTATCGCCGTGTTTCATAATCACATCAAGCTCACCAAAGGGGCAATAATAATTACGCTCAATAGGCGTAAGCCCTTCACGGGTTAAGTATTTTTCTGCTTGGCGTTCATAGTACTGGCCTTTTTCTCGGCTATTTTGCCACAGCTCTTTAAACCACGACATAGCCGCTCCAGATTAATCAAACGTAAGCGTAGTGCTTTCGTTGGCTGATTGCATAAATAAAGGCACGGGCTGCTTTGTTTCTAGCTGTACGGCTTTTATGCGTCTATTTGTGTATTGTGCCCAATCAAGCGTACGCTCTATGTGTCCGCTTGTATTTACCGAAAGCTTTCCACTTAAACCTGTAAACTTATTACCGGGCATTACACTCAATTGCCTAATGTCGCTTAGCACCGACACGGCATCGTAAGCCATTGCAAATAGGCGTTGGCTTATATCGGCATTTTCAGGCCACAGCGTGTTGTATTGGTTGCGTAAGTTATGTTGTTTAACTGTCGCATTAAGCATCCACGGAAGCTCTGTAAAGTAAAGCCCTTCTAAATCGCCTTTATCAGTGCGATCTATTTGTTTACTATGGCTTTTAGAGCTGGCATAAAGCGGGATCCGCTGTGCAAAAGTACTTACATTTACATCTAGATAAGGTTTTATTAGGCGTGTTTCTATAGCGTCGCCTAAAATGTAAATCGCATCAATATCGCTACGAGAGCGGGTTTCGCTTTCTACTTCTTGTTTAAATAAAGACTTAACCGTTTTAATACGCTGCTTAGATTTATCAACCTCTAACAAGCTTGTAATTGTGTTTGGCATGTCTTTGTTATCGTTATAAAACCCAATTTGCGGTTTTGTTTCGCTATAGCGCTGCCACTGAATATTAAAGTAATCAACCAAACGCTGACCATTGGCATTATTAGGCGCTAATAACATAGGCTTTTGATAACCTTTAGCTAAAAAGTGCTCCAGCGCTTGCTGCACTTCATGCTCAGGGTTTAAAGCAAAAAAGTAATGTTGCAGCGAGAGTCGCTCACCATCAAATGTATTTAAGTGTAATGTTGGGGTATCAATAAGTGTTTTAGCTTGCGCAAGTTTATCTATATTCGCTTTTAATAATGGCCCAATCACAAAGTCTGGATTAAATTGGCTCAGCTGCTCGCTTAGCACTTGGGTTGAAAGGTTCTCATCTATAAAAACAGTGTCGCTAATAGTTTGCTTATCAAGCCCTGCCAAAATGCCGGCCTTTAGGGCGTCACCTAAACGCTCATTTGCGCCTGATTGCGGTAAAAGTACAGCTAAACGCTCTATATTAACTGGTGCTAGGTCGGCTAGGGCTTCATCTTGCTCGGGTAAAATAGCTACGGCAGGGTGCCCAGGGTAGCGACGGCGCCAATTATTAATGGCTTGGTCAAGCTCTACACCGCTATTTGCATATACTTGGTGGTATAAAGCTAAGTTAGTCCAACCTTGTTGAATAACAGAGCCACGATTAAAGCGCTCCAGCGCATAAGAAGACAGCTTTGTTAAGTTATCCCACAGCGCACTTTGCAGAGCAGGGATCTCAATATTGTTTTTATTCGCAGTTTCTGAGGCTCTAAAAAAATAAGGTGCGGCGCGCTTAGGAAAGTTTTGCGATGCATATATGCTAGCAGTTAAATATTGATGCCAAGCAAAGTGTTCAGGCTGTTTAAGTTGGCCATCGAGCGATTGCAAAATAACAAGCGCTTGGTCGTTTTTATTTTGCTGCTTTTGTGCATAAGCAATGTATAAGCGGTTTTGAATTTTATCTACGCTTGGGGTTTGCTCAAGCTCATTACAAATGTTTTCAAGTAACGGCCAGCTTTGCTCCGAAATAGCCGCATCACGCGCACTATAAAGTAATTGAATTTTGTCGGCACCGGTACGATTAAGCGCTAATTTATAAATAGCATCGGCACTGGTTGCTTGATTTTGCAGCGCATTCGCACTGGTGTTAATGCTATCGCTATTTTTAGTTGGTTTTTCGGTTGTGCTACAGGCCGATAACCCTGACAATATAATTAATAGACTAACAAGTTTAAGTCGCACAATGATTTCCCAATACGTTAACGCGATTTGCTTATATTACTGACTGACGCAGGAGACCTCAATGTTAAATGAGGAGAATTCACAGAAAATTGGCACTCTTTACATTGTTGCCACCCCAATTGGCAATTTTGACGACTTAAGCCAGCGTGCCATCGCGACATTATCGCAAGTTGACTTAATCGCTGCTGAAGACACGCGCCACACCGGTAAGCTACTAAGCCACTTTGGTATAAAGGCTAAAACCTTTGCATTACATGACCATAACGAAAAACAAAAAGCGCAGCAAATTATTGATTGGCTAAACGAAGGCAAAAATATCGCGCTAGTCTCAGATGCCGGCACGCCACTGATAAGCGACCCAGGTTATGCCGTTGTAAACCTGTGCCGCGAGCAAGGCGCGCATGTAACACCCGTGCCCGGTGCGTGTGCTGCTATTACTGCAGTGTGTTGCTCAGGCCTGCCAACAGATCGCTTTCAGTTTATTGGTTTTACGCCGGCTAAAAGTAAAGCCCGCCAAGATTTTTTCATAGAAGCTGTAAACTCAAACATTACCAGCATAATGTACGAAAGCACCCACCGTATTATGGCAAGCCTAGATGATTTAGAAGCGGCCTTAGGTAGTGAGCAACAAGTGGTATTTGCAAAAGAGCTAACCAAAACCTTTGAAACCTTTTTTAATGGTAGCGTAAGTGAGTTAAAGCAGTTTTTAACTGATGACCCAACCAAGCAACGCGGCGAAATAGTGCTCATGTTGCCAGGTAAACCCAAGCAAGTAGATGATATACCGCCAGAGGCGCGTAAAATGCTGGCGCTACTTGAAAGCGAAATGCCGATGAAAAAAGCCTGTGGTATTGTTGCTGAATACTTTGGAATGAAGAAAAACGCCCTGTATAAAACAATTATTGATGAAAAAGAGTAAATCTTTACTGCGTACAAGGCACAGCTCATGTATACTGCGCGCCGAGTTAGCCAAGATAATCGCTGCCTGTGACGAAAATGATCAGGGGGAGGAAAGTCCGGGCTCCACAGGGCAGAGTGCCAGCTAACGGCTGGGGGGCGTGAGCCCACGACAAGTGCAGCAGAGAGGAGACCGCCAACCCTCGGGTTGGTAAGGGTGAAAGGGTGCGGTAAGAGCGCACCGGGCCACTGGTAACAGTTGGTTGCAAGGTAAACTCCACTCGGAGCAAGACCAAATAGGGTTCTATCATTTTAAATAATGAACGCGTGGCCCACGTGAGAACCGGGTAGGTTGCTTGAGCCATAGAGCGATTTATGGCCTAGACGAATGATTATCACTTTCTTCGGAAAGGACAGAACCCGGCTTATATGGCTAACTCACTCATTCAACAAAAAAGCCCGCAGTTAACGCTGCGGGCTTTTTTGTGCCTAAAATTTGATTAAGTACTTTGTTGTTTTTTAAGGCTCAGGCTGTCCTTTTTTAAGTCGCTTACTGAGTGCTGGCTGCGATATACCGAGTAGTTGCGCTGCCATAGATTGATTTGAGTTGCTACGTTTCATCGCTTCTGCCACCAGTAATTCTGCGGCTTGTTTTAAAGTGGGTAGTGTTGATGTTGACTCAAATAACGGCTTGGCAAGCTGGGCTTGCATATCTAATTTAGGCACGGCGCTGCGTACGCTTTCAAACGCTTTCATAGACAGTGCGCCACTTTGGTGGGTGCTCATTGCATCAAAGGCCATGGCGCGCAGCTCTCTTATATTGCCTGGGAAAGCGTAGTTTTCGAGTAAAATTAATAATTCTTTTGGAATACTTGCCACCGGTTTATTAAATTCTTGTGCGGCAAGCGTTAAAAAGTGCTCGAGTAATAAGGCTATATCTTGCTTGCGCTCTCTAAGCGGCGGAATATTTACATGATGAATTTTTAAACGGTAGTATAAATCGTTTCTAAATTCGCCATTTTCTTTTTTAGTGAGTAAATTTTGGTGGGTGGCTGCAATAATGCGCGCGTTAATGCGTTTTGGGGTATCGCTGCCTACTGGGTAATATTCGCCTTCTTGCAAAAGCCTTAATAACTTTACTTGCGAGGCCAGGTTTAAATCGCCAATTTCATCAAGAAATAGTATCCCGCCTGATGCGCGTTCTATCATGCCTTTGCGGGCTTGCTCAGCGCCTGTAAAAGCGCCTTTTTTATGGCCAAATAAGGTATCCGAAAATAAGTTATCGTCAAGGCCAGCTACGTTTACACACACAAGCTCGCCACTGCAGCTACTGGTTTCGTGAATGGCTCTGGCTATAAGCTCCTTTCCTACGCCGCTTTCTCCGGTAATTAGAATAGGTTGTTGGCTATTTGATATAGACTCAATGTAATTAAACACCGAATGCATTTGATGATCCACACTAATAATTTTAGAAAACGCAGGATGCAGGCTTGTTTGGTTTTCTAGCAGATAGCCGCGCATGGCTTGGTTTTCTAGGTTTAGCTCTTGAAAACGCACCACTTGCATTATGCTATTGCTTAGGCGTTCGGGATCTTCTGTTTTTACATGATAACCATAAGCACCTAATTTTATACATTTTACAGCGGCTTCTACTTGGTTAATGCCGCTGATGATCACCACCGAAATATGCGGAAAAAGCTCTGTAATTTGCGCTATAAGCTCATCGCCACTGATATGTGGCATGTTTAAATCAAGCAATACAACGCGAACATTCCCTTGGTTTAGTTTGGCAATTACATCGCGGCTATCATTACATTGTACAATGTTGTTAATGCCGCAGTAGCGCTCTATTGCAAACGATATGCTTCGTAAAAAGCTGTTGTCGTCATCACAAATGAGTACCTCAAAACTAGGATATAAATTAGTATTCATAGTTCACTCTCGTGTTGTAATAAGGGTAGTGATAGCTTTACTTTTGTGCCTTTACCGAGGGTTGATTTAAAGGTGAGTTGGCCTTGATGATCTGCCACGATCCCCGCTGATACAGAAAGCCCTAAACCGGTGCCGCCAGATTGTCGTTTGGTGGTATAAAAGGGGTCGGTGAGCTTAATTAAGTGCTGTTGATCAATGCCTACGCCTTGATCTTCAATGCTCAGCACAACCTGATTGTGTTTAGTATGGAAATAGCTGGTGATAATAATTTTTTGCGATTTGTCTTCAAGCGCTTGGCAGGCATTTAAAATTAAATTAACGATTACCTGCTCGATGCGGCTGCCGCTGCCTTTAAACGCAGGCAGTGAGTTGGCTAAGTTAACCTCTAAGTGGTTTGTCGAGTTTTTAATTTGATTTGTGACTAGGGGCTGTTGATCTTTGTAGTACATATATCAATCAGCCCACATTGGTAGCCACATCATAGTAAATGCTAAAGCGAGCATTGAATGATAATTTCGTTCAAGCTTTTCATACCGCGTGGCTATCCCT
>NZ_JAQREZ010000159.1:0-558 GCF_028598715.1 Pseudoalteromonas sp. GABNS16E | reverse complement strand
TGTAGATACCATCTCTCATTTTAAGCTTCAAGGTCGTACTTAACTTTCTTGGAGCTTAAACTCTTCTTGGTTTTTTATTACACCAAAACATATATGAATGAGCTTTCTCATATTCGCACATACAGCTTGCATCGGTGTTTTACCGTTATTTATTAATGTTAACTTGTGTCGTTTTATTCTTTTATTCCATTGCCCAGCGACAATGGCTGCCATGTAGAGTTTACAGCGAATTCTGGCTGGCCCAAGTTTACTGATTGTTGTTCGCCCTTTTAATTTACCCGATTCATTGTGCCGTGGGATTAATCCACAATAAGCTGCTGCTTCTTTGGCTTTATTAAACTTTTTAGCCGCAAACAAATATGTCAGCTCTCTCGATAATACATGCCCAATGCCAGGTATAGACTCTAGTAGTTTCCTGTTTCTTTTTAAACCAGGCTCATTATCTATGTGGTTATCAATATCAGATTTAAGCTGTTTAATTTCGTCATCTAAAAACGCGATAGTCACTTTTATCGATTGGCAAACACGTGCTGAAACGTTGCTAAATTCATTTGCATC
>NZ_JAQREZ010000158.1:0-570 GCF_028598715.1 Pseudoalteromonas sp. GABNS16E | reverse complement strand
GTAGGCCCTCGCCTTTTTTAGTACGTCGTTCTCCAACTGTACGTCCTCAAGCTGCTTTTCAAGGTTACGAACTTGACGTTCAAGGTCTTTATATGACTTTTCTGGACCATGGTTTTTAAGTGGCTTAAGCTCTTTTCTTGAGGTCATTTTACTTCTCCAACTTGACAACATATCGGGATGAATACCGTATTTATTAGCGGTCATTTTAACGGTACCGTGTGAGTCTAGTGACTCTTGCACCACTTTTCTTTTAAATTCCTCTGTATGTTTACGAAACGCTTTTACTTTCATGAGAACTGACTCCTAAATAGGTGTCTACTTTTATGGAGTCAGATCATTTAGCTGCTCGGCGTTAATATAAATAATCTTGTTTGGGCTAAATTTTTTCGAAGCCCGAAATATTTAACAAGCTACAAATTTTTCCAAAAAAAAACACGGCCAAGGCCTAATGCCAGTCAGTTAAGCTGACTGGTATTTTTCTTTTTGGTGGGGTATTTACTTGGTTTGGGTTTGACCCTTCGAGGGTAAAATCTATCTTCCCGCCTCGTCGGAAGCTCGTAATAAGTTAGC
>NZ_JAQREZ010000157.1:0-580 GCF_028598715.1 Pseudoalteromonas sp. GABNS16E | reverse complement strand
TAGGGGTTTTGTGCCCATCCCCTCGAAATGAACCTTAAGCCTATTTTATAACCAACACAGAGGGCGTTCAAAATTCTGTGTCAGCTTAAATTTTTAAATGTCGAGTACGCTATCTAAACGTCCTTCAAAATAAATGGCCAGCTGAGATAAACACAAGCTCCAATTGTGGATTGGCATGGTCCATTTCTCAGTGGCGTTTAATATGCCAGCATAAAGTAATTTCAACAAGCTGTTTTCGTTTGGAAAAGCGCCTTTCGTTTTCGTTAGCTTTCTAAATTGACGATGCACAGCCTCCACAGCATTCGTCGTATAAATGACTTTACGAATATGTTCAGGATACTTGAAGTAAGCTGATAAGTTATGCCATTTATTGCGCCAGGAGTTAATCACAAGCGGGTAAGAGTTACCCCATTTAGCCTCAAGTTCATCAAGTGCTAACTCAGCAGCTTCCTTGGTTGGAGCACGATATACTGGCTTTAAGTCGGCCATGAACGCCTTTTGATTTTTAGAGGCAACATACTTCATTGAATTGCGTATCTGATGAACAATACATAATTGAACTTCAGTCTCTGGAAAAATA
>NZ_JAQREZ010000156.1:0-598 GCF_028598715.1 Pseudoalteromonas sp. GABNS16E | reverse complement strand
CCAGGTAAAGCACCGCTTGTTGCACCCAGTGCGATGGTTCAGGCTCGACAGCGCCTAGGAACCAACGCTGTCGAACAATCCTTTAAGAAGATGGCTAAGCATTGGTATCAACAAGGTAAATTCGAAACATGGAATGGACTAAATTTACTCGGTGTCGATGGGGTTGTGTGGAGAACGACTGATACAGCTCAAAACCGTGAAAAGTATGGCTCTGGTAGTACTCAGTATGGCGACACGGCATTTCCTCAAATCCGCATGGTGTGCCAAATGGAGCTGACAAGCCACCAACTCATTAATAGCGCGTTTGATAAATACAAAGCGAGTGAAATGGTGCTAGCAGAGCAGCTAATTAGCGATACGCCTAATCATTCACTGACCCTGTTTGACCGTGGTTTTTATTCCTTAGGCTTACTCCATCAATGGCAACTCGCTGGAGAAGAGAGGCACTGGATGATACCGGCAAGAAAAGGGCTCCAATTTGATGTAATAAAAAGTTATAGCCGTGTAGATAAACAGGTAAGGCTGAGAGCCACACCACAAGCGAGAAAAAAGTTCCCCGAGCTGCCGGAGGAGATTGAGGCGCGGCTAATTACGAAAA
>NZ_JAQREZ010000155.1:0-613 GCF_028598715.1 Pseudoalteromonas sp. GABNS16E | reverse complement strand
GCGAGCTTGATAAAGTTCCTTTTGCGTAACCAGAGCGATCCATACTTTGAGCAAAAATCGTATAGGCATCATTTTTAGGCTCAACAATTACGTCGTAGGTCTCACCAGGGCCGAATCTAAATTCATCAACTGTCACTGGTTCAACGTTTTGCCCATCAGCTTGTACAACTGTTAGTTTTAGTTCGGGAATACGAACGTCAAAAAAAGTATTGCTTGAGCCATTAATAAACCTAAGTCTTACTTTTTCTCCAACTTTAAACATTCCTCGCCAATTTGACATTGGCGTACTACCGTTCATTAAAAAGGTCATTGCTGATGCAGATAAGTCAGCTAAATCTGTAGGATTCATTCTCATTTGATTCCACATTTTGCGGCGTTGCAAAGCATTCGAAACACCGCTATTTGAAACGTCATCAAAAAATTCTGGAACAGTGGGCTGATTGAAGTTAAATACATCACTCTGTATTTTTAATTTGCGGAACAGCGCCATTGGGTCATCATCAGTCCAATCAGATAATTGAATAACATGCTCGTTATCTGCACTAATAATATCTTTTTCTCGCGGTTCAATAATTAATGCACCGTACATGCCAGTCATTTCTTGAAAGCCACT
>NZ_JAQREZ010000154.1:0-632 GCF_028598715.1 Pseudoalteromonas sp. GABNS16E | reverse complement strand
CTTCAAGCCGCAAAAGAACTGATACCAGAAGGTGTCGGCACACCCGAAATGGGGCCAAACACCTCAGGGCTAGGCCAAGTATTTCAGTACCTTCTTATTTCAGATAAAGATGCAGGCTATGATGCTATGGCACTCAGGAGTCTCAATGATTGGGTAGTAAAATTACTCGTTATGCCTGTCGATGGTGTTACTGATGTACTCTCCTTTGGAGGTATTGTTAGGCAGTACCAAGTAAATGTAGATCCATCTAAGCTTCTTTCTTATAACCTAACGCAAGAAGACGTTGTTGGTGCCCTAGATAACAACAATGCCAATGTTGGCGGATGGTATATGAACCGTGGGCAAGAGCAGCTTGTTATTAGAGGTGCAGGTTGGTTTGAAAGTGGTGACGCTGGTATTAGTAATATCAAACAAGTTCCCGTCAAAACAGTTGATGGGACAGTTGTGACGGTTTCGGATATTGCTAAAGTTGAAATGGGCAGTGAAATTCGTCAAGGTGCTGTCACAATGACGCGCAAAACCGAAGACGGTAAAGTCGAAAATTTAGGTGAAGTTGTCTCTGGCATTGTCTTAAAACGCATGGGGTCTAATACTAAAGCCACCATTGATGGTATCAATGCAAGAATCCCATT
>NZ_JAQREZ010000153.1:0-633 GCF_028598715.1 Pseudoalteromonas sp. GABNS16E | reverse complement strand
TAGACTATCGATATCAGGTGTTGATTGGCACAGCTCATCTAAACACGCGGTGATGTAATCGTATGGCGCTAAGCCGTTGGCTTTGGCTGTTTCGATGATGCTGTAAAGTATCGCGCTTGCGTTAGCACCTGTCGCTGTTTGGCTAAACAGCCAGTTCTTACGGCCTATCACAAACGGTTTGATGGCTCTTTCTGCACGGTTGTTGTCGATACTCAGTCGCCCATCATTAATGTACTCAATGAGTTTCGGCCACTGGTTTGCCATGTAATTGGCGGCATCAATGAGTTTACTATTACCAACAAGGTTTGGCTGATGTTTTTCAAGCCACTGTTTGAGTTTATCGAGTATCGGTTTACTCTGTGCTTGTCGAGTCTGGTAACTCTCATCCGCTGATTTATCTTTCAACCGTGACTCTATCCCATATAGCTTTTGTATTAAGCTGAGCACCACATCGGCTTTGCCTGTCTTATTTTTCCCTTGCAGCTTTTTCGCTTCAATGAATTTCCGACGTGCGTGCGCCCAGCACCCCACAAGACTGGCCTGTGTCTTTTCATAAGCTTGATAACCATCAACATGTAAGTACCCTTGATAGCCATCAAGATAATCCATCACGCAGGCGGCTGCGCGACTAGT
>NZ_JAQREZ010000152.1:0-634 GCF_028598715.1 Pseudoalteromonas sp. GABNS16E | reverse complement strand
ATTCAAGATTAAATGATGGTGATATTTGGCCAGTCATTTCAGGTGCTATCAAAATAGACTTAAGTAGCGTTGGATACTTAGCAACTATTGGAGTGCTGATATTGATGCTGCATGTAATTGCACGCTCTAAAACAAAGCTATTCCAGCGCATGTTTTCGCTTTACGGTAGCATTATTGCGACTGTTGTTGTTATTTTAGAAACATCAACAGCTGCATTCATCACTCAATATGATGTAAGGCCTAACCGGTTATATATTGAATATCTTGATTACCCACAAGAAGTATTCTCGATGCTAATTCATGGTCACCTTTTAGCAATGCTAAGTACATTACTTGTGGCGACAATAACAAGTATTTACAGCTATCGCCTTTTATATAGAGCATTCACAAAACCACAAGTACAGCCACTGAAAAAAGTAGCTAATTTATCTATTCTTATGGCTGTTTTAATGCTTTGTTTCCTTGCTGCCAGAGGTACATTGAGCCACCGGCCGCTTAACCCTGCATTAGTCTATTTTTCTCAAGATTCACTAGTAAATTCACTTGTTCTTAACTCCACTTACAGTGTTGCGTTTGCGCTGAAAAACATGGGTAACGAAAAAAGTGCTAGCAATTTGTATGGCACAATGCCTCA
>NZ_JAQREZ010000151.1:0-644 GCF_028598715.1 Pseudoalteromonas sp. GABNS16E | reverse complement strand
CATTCGCACTGAGTTGTAGTAATTCTCAATATAAAAACGACTTTGTATTGTCATTTCGCTACGACTCAGTTCATTTAGATTACTCATCCATTCTTTTTTGTACTGAGCAAAAAAACTTTCTGAACAGGCATTATCCCAGCAGTTCCCCTTTCTCGACATGCTAATCGTTACACCTCGCTTGTTCAACCACGATATAGTCTCTTTAGCTCGATACTGGCTCCCTTGATCTGAATGAAACAGTAAACGTTGCCCGTTCGGCTTGCGCACATTCCAAGCCTTCTTTAGTGTTTTAATCACTAAAACCGCATTATTAATTCGACTTGTTGCCCAGCCCACAACTTTGCGTGAGTATAAATCTAAAATGACACATAAGTACTGCCAGCCTTCTTTACAGCGCACCTGAGTTATATCCGATACCCATACACTATTAGGCTCTTCAACATCAAATTGACGAGCAAGTAGATTCTCTGTCGTTATAAAACCCTGCTTTTTATTACCACTGGTGTAGCGACGCTTACCTGATTTAGAGCGATAACCTACGCTTTGTAATAAACGCTGCACTCGGCCTTTACTGCAATCATATCCGTCGGCTATGGCGGCTTGCCACAATTTTCTGTAACCAGGTATGCAGTGCTCTTCATTAC
>NZ_JAQREZ010000150.1:0-669 GCF_028598715.1 Pseudoalteromonas sp. GABNS16E | reverse complement strand
GGGGTTCTAGGGATTTTCCCCTCTAAAGTAACATAGAATGCTACAGGCTTTGTATTATATAGCCTCCAGCTGTGGGTTACTTTCGTTTCCAAGCTTAATCATCCACGATTGGCTTCGTAATTTCACTAATATCAGGCAATTTTCCGGTATTGGTGAAGTTATACGTCCCGCTTAAGTTGATATTTTGCCATGCAACGGGCGAAACAGCACGAGTGATAGCCGCTTTTTCTTCATCACCTGTCGCTTCAAAGTGTCCCAGAAGATGACTCAGTATCGCGGAGTTGAAGTAGATGAGCGCATTGGCAAGCAATCTTGCGCATTCATTCCAGATAGCGATTTCAGACTCGTTTTTGCCACGGAACTGATCACCATTCACCGACGCAATGGCTCGTCTAAGGAAGTGCCATGCTTCTCCCCGGTTCAGGGCACGTTGCACATACTGCCGCAAACTGGCATCGTCGATGTAGTCAAGTAAATATTGCGCTTTAACCAGTCGATTATACTCTGTCAGCGCCTGTAATATCGGGTGTCCTGAAGGATAACCAGACAGTTTTCTCACCAGTATTGCCTGTGTTGTTCGTTTTGTCTGAAGTGACAGGACAATACGCCTGATATCCTGCCATCCCGTTTCGATGACCCCCGTCCTGATGGGTTTCTTCAGCGCAAGTA
>NZ_JAQREZ010000015.1:0-77615 GCF_028598715.1 Pseudoalteromonas sp. GABNS16E | reverse complement strand
ACTTGCTCAACAATAGATAATTTAAAGCCTAATGTATAATCTCGCTGAGTACGCTTAACGTCTTTAGTTTTAGTGGTTTTCATAAAATAAGTCCTAAATGTGTAAACACATTTCAGGACAAGACATTCTAAATAATTTTAAAAGCAAGCCAAGTGGCTTGCTTTTTTGTTTGTTTTATTCGAATGTTATGTCAACGTAATTAGTAACGAACGGTACTATATTAATATCACCAACTGCGTAACTTTCTTTTGCGACGCCTTCGGTTTTTACTTTCATGTAGTAATTACCAGAAGGAACTACCTTGTCGTAATGATTTGATCTTGTTTCGAGCCAAATACGGTTGTTTTGAGCGTCAACTACCCAGCCTTCAGGGCTAATTTCATGCATGTATGCTGAACATTTCACTTGTCCCACGCGTGGGTGTAAACATTTATTGATTGCGACTCTAGTTTGTTTGTTTGGATTAGCTGCCGTTTTTATTAATTGGATTTGGCCATAGTCTCTAGACTCTTTAGTTGCTTCATGGGGGTAAACTTTTGTTTGGGTAGTGGTATAAGAGCTTTGATTAGATGATGTTATTGATTGGTTTGTAGAACTTGATACACCATTTACAGCGCCGTTAATGCCATCTTTTACAGCTCGGGTAATATCATTACTTTTGCATCCTGTTAGCACTATTAGTGCAGGAATAATAAGAGTAAACTTATTCATTTTTAATCCTTAAAGTTATTGTTCTATCCTATGTTTCATTATTTTCAATGAAGCGTGTAATTACCATGGAATCCTACAATACAATAACCGTACTCATCCCTGATTAAGGTAAATAATGACCAAAAAATCTTCTTTTATCAAGCCTAAATAGTTAAACTTAAAGTTAATTTAATTTCAAAATTGTTTTATCAGAACATAAAAAATACATTTATTCTCTTGTTCTATGAGCGATAATTGAGCATCAATTTAAGCGTTGTATTAAAGCTCGTTCTGTTCAAAAATTGAGTTTGCAAGAATAAAGATTGTCCAACTCAAGGGAGGGTGAATCATGATGCCCTCTAATCTAATAGCCTAAATAACTGCTCCGATATTATTTTATGCTATAGTGCTAAATACTTGCTTTTTATTACATATTATCAAATAAAAAAGTATTAAAGCTTTACTGTTAATCAATAAATAATGTGTAAATCTTGCTTAAAATATTTTTTCAGTACACACTTGCTTTTAACTTCTTTTTTTAATCCCCGAATAATGAGCTTTTAAAGCTCGCTTGCAAATAAAAAATAATAATATGAATGCATACTCAGACAACAGAGAAAGAAAGCTAATTGTTCGCTTTTTTTCGACCATCGGATTTATAGCTACCTTCGCTATGGCGTGTAATGCATTGTCTAATGCTGATGTAGTGCTTGGTATTATGCTGCTAGTTTCAGCTGGTTTTTATGCGTGGGCTTTTAGCCTTTACCGCGCAGTCGAAAAATCAGCGACCACCATTTTATATAACCTTTACTGTTTAATGCTGTATTTAGTGATCTCGGGTGGAGCTGAAGGTACTGGGCCAATTTGGATATTTATTGTATCACCGGTGACTTACTCTATTAGAGGCCTTAAAAAAGGAACATTTGATATTGTTGCCTTTTTATTTGCCGTGATCGCCGGCTTTATTATTACAGATAACTTTAATATTTATGATTATCAGCCTGAAGCACTTCCACTAAGGGTGGTCATTTCTTTTATTATTGTTGCTTTATTAAGTGGTTTTTATGAGCGCTCACGCGAAAAATACAATGAAAAAATAGTCGCGCTGAGTCAAAAAAATGAGCGCCTTGCCACAATAGATCACTTAACTGATTTACCTAACAGACGTTTTATGATGAAAGAACTTGCTGAGCTTAAACATCTTCATAAAAAAACTAAGCAGCCGTATGTAATTTTGCTAGCTGATGTTGATAATTTCAAAAACATTAATGATAACTACGGCCACGACTTTGGTGATGAAGCGTTAACCCAACTTGCCAATACTTTAAAAAAGAGCATGCCAAAGCAAGGTATTGCTTCTCGGTGGGGCGGTGAAGAGTTTTTAATTGCACTACCAAACAGCGACAAAGATCAGGGGCAAAGTATTGCAGAAAAAATTCATGCCGAATTACAAAAAAATCCAGTGCGCATGAATGGAAAATCGGTGGTATTAACTATAAGTATGGGGCTTGTGCAAAGCCAGTTAGATACAACCATAGCCCAAGACATAAAGCTTGCAGACGAGCGATTATACAAAGCAAAAGAGCAAGGTAAAAATAGAACTTGCTCTTAACGCTTGTATTAGTTAATCCATAGAAAAACTATCAAGGTTGGGGCGGCTTTTACTTTTTCGCCGCTGTAAACTTAAATAGCACATTGCACTGCACAGTATCTGTGCTAATAAAAGTAACCATTGGTTATTAGCCACTATGTTGCCAATAATAAACCACTGCCAAACACTCACCGTTACTTGATAAACCAATATAAGTTTTAAAAAGCTAAAGAGTTTTAGCTTAAATTCTGCGTGCTTAAACTTACTAAACCCAATAAGCAAAAAGCTCAAAACAACAAGTAGCCACCCAGTAACATGGCAAAAATTTATCAGCATGCTTTGCATTTAAAACGTCTCTCCACTGTTGTAGCAAAAGTATAACTTAGGCGTGCGCCATAATAAGCTCTTTAGCATTTGCTTTAGCGGTTTTACTTATATTATCGCCGCCAAGTAAGCGTGCAATTTCATTAATACGGCCGTCTTTATTTAGGCTGAGCATTTGAGTAAAGGTTTCGCCTTGTGCTATTTCTTTTGCTACAAAAAACTGCTGATGCGCACTACTTGCAACCTGGGGTAAATGGGTTACACAAATAACCTGTGTTGATTTTCCTAGTTGGCGTAGTAACTTCCCTACAGAGGAGGCGGTAGGACCTGATATACCTACATCCACTTCGTCAAAAATAAGCGTTGGCGTTGTCACTTTTTGGGCAATGATCACCTGTATGGCAAGGCTAATACGCGACAGCTCACCACCCGAGGCAACTTTAGCTAAAGGTTGTAATGGCTGCCCAGGATTAGTAGAGACCAAAAACGAGACGCTATCAAAACCTAATGCATTGGGTTGGCGCTCAGCTTCTTGAGTAAGCTGAATTTCAAAGACCCCATTTTCCATCGATAAATTAGCCATGCTTTCACTAATTAATTGATTTAATGTATTAGCATATTTATGGCGACTTTCGCTTAGCTGTTCACTGGCGTGCTGGTATGCACTTAGCGCATTAGTTATTTCATCGTCTAATTGCGCCAAACGTGAGCTATTGTTACTAATTGATTCTAGCTCTTGTGTTAAACCTTGATGAAACTCAACCAGCTCTTGAGGCTTTATATGATGCTTACGGGCTAAGTCCATCGCGCCACTTAAGCGCGCTTCTACTTCTGTTAATCGAGCAGGGTCTAAGTCGGCCTGCTCTGCGTAGTTTCTTACTTCTCTTCTTGCTTCTTCAACTTGCACTGCGGCTTCATCTAATAATGCAGCTACACTTGCTAAGCTTTCGTCATAATTTGCAAGCTCGGCAAATTGCTGAGCGCTGTGTTGCAGCATTGAACAGGCATTTTGCTCATCACTTTCGTATAAATGTTGAAGTTCGCGCTGGCAGGCTTCTAAAATGGTTTGGCTATTACTTAGCTTGTAATGTTCGGCTTCTATTTGTTCAAACTCGCCGTCTTGTAAGGCAAACTCATCTAATTCGGCAACTTGGTATTCGAGTAATTGTTTTTGAGCGGCTTGTTGTAATTGCTGTTGCTCAAGCTGTTTAAATTCTTTTTGCAGGTTTGCATATAATTTAAAGCTTTGACTAACCGCTTTTACAAGCTGATTATGTCCTGCGTAGGCGTCTAGCAGTTGCAGCTGGTGTTCAGCTTTTAAAAGGTGCTGATGAGCATGCTGTCCGTGTATAGAAATTAAATACTGTCCCAGCTCTTTAAGTTGAGCTGCTGTAACAGCGCTGCCATTAATATAGCTTTTGCTGCGGCCATTTTTACATACAACACGTCTAAGTAGGCATTCGTTGTCGTTACTCGTTAGCATGTGTTGTCCTAAAAATGCTTTAGCAAGAGGAAGGGCAGTTAAATCAAATTGTGCGCACACTTCTGCTTTATCTGTTCCAGGGCGAACCGCCGACGCTTCAGCGCGCTCGCCTAAACACAGTGAAAGTGCATCAATGGCAATCGATTTACCCGCGCCGGTTTCACCCGTGATCGCCGTCATGCCGTTATGCCACTCTGTGCTTAAGTTACTTACAATTGCAAAATTTTTAATTTCTAAACCAATTAACATACTGTTCATCCATCCAGCGAATTAACTGTTAATTTATACAGTGTTTAGGTTTTTTGCAAATTAATTTTTTACTTTTTAAGCAACACTCGCATTTTGAGAAAACTGACTATCAGAGTCAGTACTTTCATCAGAAGGGGGTTCGTCAGTATTTTCAAGGCTTTCGCTTGGGTTTTCAGTTGTGTCAGTTTTAATTTGTACAATCAATGAGGGTAAAATTTCATGATAAAACGCTTTATTATATAGTATGCCTTGCTGGGGTAACTCACTCACAAAGTACTGTATATTATCTTGTAGCGCTTGGGCGTTTTCACTTTGCAGTGCTTTTTGAAACTCTATCGAAAGCGTGCTCACTAAGCTGTCGCTAATATCTTCTAAATGTTGCAGGTTTTCATCAGTATGGGGCTGAACCACAAAAAAATTGGTCACAATTGCCTGTATTTGCGCTACATACTTAGGTCTTATTATTTTAGCTTCTAATAAGCTATTAAGCTTGGCTTTTAGGCGAGTGCTTACTTGGGCAACACGTTCGTTAAATTGTTTTTTCTTGATTTCTAATGCTTTTTTTCTATTGTTTTCAATTCTAATATAAACGCCAAGCAAAGTGATAAGTAATAACAAAGCAAAGATAACAACATAAGTCATTGCTAGATATTCCTAGTTTGATTAATTTTTATTTGTCTTGTATTTTGCGCTAAAGCACTACGCTTGGCAATAAAATTAGTATAAACGGCTGCCCCAATTAAGTTTAGTACGTAAAACGTTGTAGTAAGAGTAGTTTTTTGGGTGAATTAAGCGCAGTTTTCTGTCGGCTTTTTTAATAACCACTTCATCGCCGGGTAAAACGGCAAGCACTACATGGCTGTCGCAACTGACTTGTAAGCTGTCGGTGTTCTCAAGGCTTAACTTTAAGCGTACTTCGTTATCGGCATCAACCACAAAGGGTCTACTTGATAATGTATGCGGAAACATAGGCACTAACGAAATTGCATTAAGCTCAGGTGTTAAAATGGGCCCGCCACCCGATAAAGAATAAGCTGTAGAGCCGGTAGGGGTTGATACAATTAAGCCATCAGAGCGCTGAGAAAACACAAAGTCATTATTAATAAAAGCTTCAAACTCAATCATGTGGGCAACTTTGTCGGCGTGTAGAACCGCTTCGTTAACGGCTGAATTCGCACTTTTAAGTTCGTTATGGCGGTATACTTCTACCTCGAGCAAAAAGCGTTTTTCTTCTAAATATTCGCCGCTTAACACTTGCTCTAGGCTACCTTCAAAGCCCTCTGGATTTAAGTCGGTTAAAAACCCTAAATTACCTCTGTTTACGCCTATTACAGCTACGTCAAAGCGTGCCAGTACGCGAGCAGCACCAAGCATATTGCCATCACCCCCTACAACAATAGCAAGGTCGGCTTGCTCGCCTAAGCTAACAAGGTCAACTTGATGAGTATCAGGGACATCCGATAACTGCCCACCGGTGCGCTTTTCTACAATCACGGTAAAGCCAAGAGCCGATAAAAAAGTATGTAAACGCTGTAACGTAGCCGCAGCTTTAGGATGGTTTGGTTTACCTATAAGGCCAATAGTTTTAAACGGTGAGTGCATAACGGCTGCAATAAAAAGTAATAATATTTTTGTAGGGTAACTCAAAACAGAAGTGTTTGAAAACACAGATTTACCAATATGATAATGATTCAATTACGCCTGTATATTGCTAAGCTCACCTAAGAGCTGATTATTGGCTCAACAGATTAAATTACCCCTTTAATTTTTGTATTTAATGCTTAAAAATAGTTGCAGCAGTGTTTTATTGTAATGCATGCAACAACATATTCACTTAAAGCGTGCTTTAGGCTTGAATTTGTTTTAACTGCCCCGATATCTCTTTCATGCAACAAGATGTAGATAACATGAATATAAACCCGCGAGATCAACAAATTTTTTCAGCAGTGATGAGCCTTTATTGTAATGGTGAAGGGTTACCCGTTCCATCAACAAAAATAGCGAAGCAAAAAGGCATGGCGGTTTGTTCTGCCACGGTACGAAATGCTATGGCGCGACTTGAAAAAGTAGGCTTGTTATATTCCCCTCATACATCGGCAGGGCGTGTGCCTACAAACCAAGGGTTTGATTATTGGTTTGATGAGTTTTTTCCGTTAGCTGAAATAGCTAATTACTGGCAGCCACAACAAGAACAACTTGTGGAGCTGGCCCATGGATTAAGTAAAAAGTACCAAGTATGTTGTTGTGTAGGCTTACCCCAAGCAAGCTCACAACAAGTGTTTAGAGTAGAAGTGCTTGAGTTTGATTCTAACGATTGGCTTGTACTGCTAATAGATAGAGCAGGGCAAAGCCATAATATTTGTATCAACAAACCTGATGATTCCTCAGATGCCGTGCGTTATCAATTTGCAACTTGGTTAAACACAGTATTTAGCCAACAAACCTTAATGGAAGGTTTGTACAGAATGCAAGCAATGGCAAACACCGCACCGCGTAATTGCCATGACTCACTGACACAGTGGACGCGCCAGCTTAGTCATAAGCTTGGATCAGATAACAGTATTGTAGTAGGCGAAAACTATTTATATAAAAAGGTCGATTGCGAGCAAAGCTTAAATATTGGCGTTTCATTTTTAAATTTTGTCGAAGATAAACTCGCATTTAAAAACGGGGTATCAGTTTTAAACACTGAAAACTTACCGTTTACAGAGTGTAATGAGCTGATAGTAATTAGTGTGCCGTACTTTCAAAATCAAGAGTATCAAAGCCGCTTTTGCGTAATTTGCCCTAAATCGGCGCAAATTGAACAATTAATCCAAGAATTTAAATTATTAGAGCCATCTAACTCTTGAATCTTTTTATTCAATCCCCATAATTACCGCAGTTGTAAAGAATTGGAGCACGTATTTTATGTCTGAGCAGACACAAAACCCAGAGCAAGAAGTAGAACTAAACGAAGAAGTAGCTCAAATGGAAGCTGATGTTGAAGCAGCAGTAGAAGCCGCAGAGCAACACGAAGCAGACCAAGAGCAAAGCCCTGAAGCTGAAATTGCAATGCTATACGCAGAGCTTGAAACCGCAAAGCAAACCATTGCGGATCAAAAAGACAGCGTTGTACGCGCCGCCGCAGATGTAGATAATATTCGTCGTCGTGCTGCACAAGATGTAGAAAAAGCACATAAATTTGCACTGGAAAAGTTTGCTAACGAATTACTTCCAGTAATCGATAACCTAGAGCGTGCTATTGAGTTTTCTGATAAAGAAAACGAAACCCTAAAGCCATTGCTTGAAGGTATTGATATGACAGTTAAAAGCTTTAACGATGCGGTTGCAAAGTTTGGCGTTGAAATTGTTAACCCACAAGGTGAGCAATTCAATCCAGAATTCCACCAAGCAATGTCTATCCAACCAAGTAACGATGTTTCACCAAACACGGTACTTGCAGTAATGCAAAAAGGATACACATTAAATGGTCGTTTATTACGTCCTGCAATGGTTATGGTATCTAAAGCAGCAGACGCTTAATTAGTCACTGTTTATAAAAAATGCCTCATTATGAGGCATTTTTTTTGTCTATTTTATAGTGGATTAACTGCACCAGCATAGTTAATAACACGGCGCTAAACATTAAGCTTGAAAACGGCACTGCACTTTTTGCATGCACTACCGCAAGCAATGGGCCAACGAGCGCGCCACTGCCAAAGCGCAGCGTCCCAATAACAGCGGTGGCTGTACCGGTGTTTTTTTCAAACTTCATTAATATTAATGAATCAGCATTACTCGCCGTTACCCCTAGGCTCATCATTAAAGGCGCAATGGCCGCTACAATGTAATATAAAGAAAGCTGCAACAAGCTAAATGTAAGCAGTGCCAGCCCAGAGGCAAAGCCACATACAAGCCCTATGTACAGCATTTTTCGAGAGCCAATTCTTGGTACAATTCGGGTATTTAAAAAGTTACCACACATAAGTGCCATGACATTAAATGCGAATAAAATACCAAATAATTGCTCAGATACATTATATAAATCTAAGTATACAAAAGGCACTGAGGTTAAAAAGCAAAAAAAGCCAAACGAGACAAACATAGAGCTCAATATGTCTGCACGTGCATCTTTATTACTAAGTACCGTTTTATAGCTGTCGAAAAACAAGGCTAGGCCTTTTTTCTCATTTTTATGAATGGGGATATCAATTAAATACACTTGTACAAACGCTAAAATTAAAAAGCTATAGGCAGCAAGAACCAAAAATATGGTTGACCATACCGAGAATCCTAAAATAAACGACCCCACAGAGGGGGCAACTAAGGGCGCTACCATCATGATCATAGATACATACGACATGCCTTTAGCGGTGTTTTTTTGGTAAATATGCCTAATTATGCCAGGCACAACCACCGTGGCTGCCGCGCCGGTGAATGCTTGCACGGCTCTAAGTGCCCAAAAGGTGTGTATTTCGGTGGTAATAGCCAGCGCAAATGAGCTTGCACCAAATAAGGTTAAGCCAATTCGGGCTAGTTTTCGTCGTCCGAGTTGATCGGCAATAGGGCCAAAAAATAACATGCCTAGCGAGTAGCCAGCCAAATAAATACTTAGCGAAATTTGTACATTTGGCATAGTGGTTTGTAAATCGTTCGCAATAACCAACATGGCCGGTAAGTACATGTCTATAGCCAGCGGCGTAATAGCAACAATACTGGCTAACAAGGGTAACAAAATTCGGGTATTAAAAGACGAGGCCGAGGCGTCCATGTAGTCACTCAACATTCACTAAAAACAAGGCTTATAGTGTAACAGGGCTATGCAAGGGTATAAACTTAGTTTGTCTGGCAAGGTCATTTATTTATTAAAAATAAAAAGCGGCGTAATAAAGAGCAAAGATTCTAAACTGGCACCGTGTTTGCTATTCTACAACTAATAAAAATTAAAGACTTGAAGGAAACACCATGAAAAAACTAGCCCTTGCCTTACTCGCAACTGCAGTTTTAGCCGGCTGTAAAACATCGCCTACGGGGCGTACTCAAATTGCGCTGTATTCAGATCAACAAATGAGTGAAATGGGCACCGCAAGTTTTGCTCAAATGAAGGAGTCACAGCCAATCAATAAAGATGCAAAAACCAATGCGTATGTATATTGTATTGCTGAAAAGGTCGTGGCTGTTTTACCAAAAGAATACGCCTCACAAAATTGGGAAGTCGTGGTATTTGAAGATGAGTCGGCAAATGCTTTTGCATTACCTGGTGGCTACATAGGTGTTCATACGGGGTTATTAAAAATAGCCACGAATCAAGATCAGCTTGCAACCGTACTAGGGCACGAAGTGGGCCACGTTATAGCAGAGCATTCAAATGAGCGTGTATCGCAAAGCTCAATTTTAGATACCGGTATGCAATTAGGCAGCGCAGCGCTTGAAATGGGCAACGTACAATACCGCAACGAAATTATGCAAGGTTTAGGCTTAGGGGCGCAGTACGGCGTAGTTTTACCATTTAGCCGTTCACACGAATCAGAGGCCGATACCATTGGCTTAGATTTAATGGCGCAAGCTGGCTTTAACCCACAAGAGTCGGTAAGGCTTTGGCAAAATATGAGCGCAGCAGGCAGTGGTAGCACACCTGAGTTTTTATCTACTCACCCTGCACCGAGCAATCGAATTAATAATTTACAAGCACAAATGAGCGAAGCACTTAGCGAGCAAAGTACGGCTAAATCGCAGGGTAAAAACCCGCAATGTACGCTGTAAATTAGTTTTATATAAAAAGCCCCTGTAAGCAGTTTACTTACAGGGGCTTTATTTTATTAGGCATAAAGCTATTACTCACTTAGTGCTTGTTTAAACACTGCCTTAAATCGCTCAAAATCTTCTACTTGCGGTAAATGACCTAAATTATCAAGTTCAAACAGTTGCGAATCAGGAATAAGCGCAGCAGCGTGTTTTCCTAATTTGTCGTAACGCCCCAGCTGATAATCTATCCCGTCTTTTTTCCAGTTTCGGCCAGGGCCTGTTCTGTCACGCGTACCAATAATTAATTTAACGGGCACGGTTAAGTCTTTAAATTCAGTGATCACCGGTTGGGTAAAAATCATATCGTAGGTTTTAGCGTTAACCCAGGCAATTTGCTCTTTATCTGGGCCTTGTATTTGCCCTGTAATAAAGTCGGTTAATGCTGAATACTGGGTATTCCATTGACCGTCGTAATAGTTTTTTTGCTGGTACTTTTTAACACCTTCGGGCGTTTTGTTAAGCTCATTTTTATAAAAAAAGTTGGTGTCTTTGTATTTTACATAGTGTAAGTAGTTTTCAAGCCCTATTGGATTAAGCAAAATCAGTTTAGTGGTTGTATCTGGGTACATTAATGCAAAGCGGCTCGCTAGCATTCCCCCCATAGAGTGGCCAACAACAATCGACTTTTCAAGCTTTAGCGAGTCCATTAATGCATGTGTATGATGCGCAAGCACCGCAAATGAATATTGATAGTTAGTGGGCTTTGAAGATTTACCAAAACCAATTTGATCGGGGATCAGCACCCCAAACCCAAGCGACTGTAAGTAACGAGCTGTGGGGCTCCAGTAGTCGGCATTAAAGTTTTTACCGTGCATTAGCGTCACTGTTGGCATATTTTTTTGTGTGGGTTTTAAATAAATATACGCCATTTTTAGCGATTGCTTTTGTGATGCAATATCAAAATAATTTACTTTAAAATCATACTGATAATTTGTTAAAAGTGCATCGTAAGAGAGGGTTTTAGAGGATTCTGTACTACTGGCAAATGCATTATTAGTAAAGGCTAATAATGCAGACAAACAAATAACTTTAATCGCTGGCATTTCCTTACTCCTATTAAAGGCAAGCACACGGCTTTAATTAAAGTAAGACAATAACTAAGTATTAAAGGCTGTTCAATTAAATAGTTTTCATGGCAAAAAAAGAGCACTGTTTAAGTGCTCCGTTTAAAAGTAATGTTTACACTGTAAGGGCTTAAAATGTCCACTCAACGTGTATTTGTGGAACCGATTCAGTGACCTCAGTGCCTAGCTTGTTATGCCAGTATTGCAGTTCCATACCCAGTAATAGGGTGTTTTCTTTCATTTCTAACGCGTGGCCCATATCCCATACTAAAATAGGCTGTGCAAGTATCCACGCTTCTACGTCGTTACCAAATTCATCTTCGCGCTCTGCAATGTACTCAGCGTGTCCTTTAAAGCTAAATTTTTGCGAGCCTAGGGTAAACGGGTATTCAAAGGCTACATCAAACATCCAGCTGTTAGTTTCAATAGGGGCACCGCCTTTTGCTACGCCTTCACTGTCATCAATATAGGCAGTGACAAGTGTTTGAAAAAAGTTGAACCCAGGTACATCCCAGCTTAATTTAACACCCGGTAGGTATTTCATCATTTTTGCATCGCCGGCAACGTTAATTCCGCCAGTAAGGCCTACATCTAATAATGCACCAGCGCCAATTTTCTCACCGCTAATAGCCGATAAGCTTACCGTAGAATACCATTCGCCGTAAAAGTCGCTATCTTGGTAGCCGTCGGTTGTATCGTCTTTGCTGTAATCAATAAAGAAAAAGTTATCACCGTAATCATAGCCCGATGCATGTTGCAGCGAGTAAACAGTAGTGTCTGATTCTTGCTTGGTAAATGGGTTTTTTTGGTCGCCATTATTAACATGTAATGCGGTACTGCTCCAATTAGCAGCAAGGGCAGAAGATGATAAAGCGATTGACGTAAGGGTAACGAGGGGAAGTATTTTTTTAAATTTCATAATCTGTATTTAACTATAATTTTAGTGACACGCGAAAGCGCGCATTATAGCACAAGGTATTGATTTGTAGATTATTATTTTAACATATGTTGCAGCTTATTTATTAAGCTGCAACATAAGGTTTTGCACAAAATTTAGGCTTTATTGCGGCGCAGACAAATAACGGCAATGGCAGTAAAGGCTAAAATAAAGCAGTAGTAAGATGACGTTGATACTTCCCACGGGCTAATTTTAAACGTAGCACCTAACAGTAATGCTTGAGCACCATAGGGCAGTGAGCCTTGCGTAACACAAGCAAAAATATCAAGTAAACTTGCAGAGCGTTTACCACTTATTTCGCCATCATCAGCAAGTTTTTTAGCAATAGGACCTGCAACAATAATGGATACCGTGTTATTGGCTATACACACGTTGCTGGTTAATACCAACGCAGCTATACCTAGCTGATCAGCTACTTTGCGGTGCCACTTGGCAATCACTTTTGTAATGGCTTGAATTTTTTGTGCCAGAAAATCAAGGCCGCCGTTAATACGAATAAATTCAGATAAGCCACCAATAAACATAGAAAGTAAAAATATTTCCTGCATATCGGTAAAGCCTTTGTAAATATCTTTTACAAAGCTTGCGCCTTCGTAGCTGCCGGTAAAGCCCATTAGAGCAGCAAATACAATACCGCTAAATAGCACCACAAACACGTTCATACCGGCAACAGCCAATACTAAAATAAAGGCATAAGGCAGCACTAATAATAAATCAAAATCTTTAGTTTCTACTGCTTGTGGAGCAGGTGTTAAATAAAGCAGCAAAGCAATGGTTAATACGGCAGCAGGAACCGCTATTTTTAAGTTTTCTTTAAACTTGTCTTTCATTTCACAGCCTTGCGTACGCGTTGCCGCAATGGTTGTGTCTGAAATAATAGAAAGGTTATCACCAAACATTGCGCCCGATACTATAGTACCGGCCATTAGTGCAGGGTCGATGCCTGTTTTAACGGATACCGCATAGGCAATTGGCCCTATAGCACCAATGGTACCCATTGATGTACCCATTGCAGTAGAGACAACCGCAGCAATTAAAAATAGCCCAGGTAATAACAGCGACGGGGGAATAAGTGACAAGCCAGCGTTTACAACCGCATCCACACCACCGGTGGCACTTGCTACTGCCGAAAATGCACCGGCAAGTAAGTAAATTAAACACATGGTAATAATGTTGTTGTGTCCTGCTCCTTTAATAAAGGTTTCAACACATTGGTTTACTGTGCCTTTGTTTAAAATAAAGGCAAGCATAATAGCGGGTAGTATAGCAACCGGCGCTGGGAGCTGGTAAAAAGCGTAATCAACCCCTTGCGATTGTAAATATAAACCTGAGCCTAAAAAAAGGGCTACAAAGGTAAGAAGGGGAAGCAAAGATAGAATTGCTTTGTTTTTATTAAATGTTGGCTGCATTGTATTCCTCATAACCAGTTAGTATAACCACAGCCAAAACTCCTCTTTTAGCTGAATTTAGTAGATCACTCTTTAATTGAAAAGTAGATGACCACAGCGCCCGCAAGCCAAAGACCAAATCGACGCGAAAGAGAAGTTTAAATGTATAGATGGCTAAAGTAAACTGGTATTGTTATTATTATTTAATTAAGGGCTTACCTGACTATTGCACGACTTTTAGATAATATCTACCGGTGTGCGATTATATGCGGCTAATAATTGCTCAAAGCAAGTTTAGGGCGGCAAATTAGTCAGGGTACGCAACAACAGATCCAACTAAATCAGATTAAGGCAATAACAATGAATCGAATAGGTGTTTTTGGTGCTAACGGCAGAATGGGCTTAGCCCTATTAGAAGCCGCGACAATTAAAGAGCAAACACAACTTGGTGGTGCGTATGTTCGCAGCAGCTCATCGTTATTGGGTATTAATGTAAATCAAGTAAACAGTGCAGCCGACAAAGCCATTAGCTTTAGCGACGAGAGCAAGGTTGCTGATGTTGATGTACTTATCGATTTCACGTTACCAGCAGGTATGCGCAATCACTTAAAAACAGCGCTCGATAAAAAACTGCCCATGGTTATAGGCACCACAGGTTTAACTAGTGAAGACATGGCATTATTAGAAAATGCTGCTAAACATATTCCTATTGTGTTTGCGCGTAACTACAGCGTTGGCGTTAATGTGCTACTTAACCTAGTGCAAACAGCGGCCACTAAATTTGGTGACGACCTAGATATAGAAGTTTTTGAAGCGCATCATCGTCATAAAATAGATGCGCCATCGGGCACAGCATTAGCCATTGGTGAATCTATTGCACAGGCTAAAGGGTGGGATCACGATGAAGTAGCGGTATATGACCGCAGCCAAGTAGAAACCGCAAAATCACAAAATGAAATTGGCTATTCAGTACTAAGAGGCGGGGACATAGTAGGTGAACACACCGCCTATTTCGCAACTATGGGCGAAAGGCTTGAATTAACCCACAAAGCAAGTTCGCGAATGACCTTTGCATTAGGAGCTATAAGGGCTGCGCAGTGGTTACAAAATAAACCAGCAGGACTTTATGATATGCAAGATGTGCTAGATCTGAAGTAGTTTAGTTACTTTTTTAGCTGTTTGGGTCTATTTTTGCCTAAAGCGACTTATTTGTAGTGTTTATCTAAATAACGTTAGACCTAAATAGCATCTTCATGTAGAATGCAGCCAATTTGCCAAAAATTACTAAATGCGTGTTTCCAATTATACCCAAGTGGCTAGTAAAACCAGGGGTTTCAGTGGGAATGAAAAGAGTTTTAGGCAAGAAAAATGATTGAAGGTTTAGCGTTTTATATCGGCATCATTTAAGACTGCGTAAAACAATTTAAGCTCACAAAAAAATCTGGTTTTGACGATCCCTCTGGGTATTGGCGGGGTGTTAAGCATTTGCTTACTCCCGTTTTTTACTGTTAGGAGGTTTAACTTGACTAAATCCGCTCTGTTAGTCCTAGAAGACGGCACAGTGTTTCGCGGTACTGCAATCGGCGCTGACGGCATGTCAGTCGGTGAAGTAGTATTCAATACGTCTATGACTGGTTATCAAGAAATTTTGACTGATCCATCATACGCGGAACAAATCGTAACTTTGACGTACCCACATATCGGCAATACGGGTACCAACAGCGAAGACGAAGAAGCGAATCAAATTTGGGCTAAAGGCCTAGTGATCCGTGATTTGCCACTGCTAGCAAGTAACTTTCGTAACGAGCAATCGTTAGATGATTACTTAAAACAACGTAATATTTTAGGTATTGCGGACATCGACACCAGAAAGCTTACCCGTATTTTGCGCGACAAAGGCGCACAAAACGGCTGTATTATTGCCGGTGACGAGTTAGACGAAAACAAAGCGTTACAAGCCGCGCAAACCTTCCCAGGTTTAAAAGGTATGGATTTAGCAAAAGTTGTCTCAACCAAGGAAAATTTTGAGTGGCGCGAATCAAGCTGGAAATTAGGCCAAGGATTTAAAACCCTTAGCAGCGATGATGAAAAGTTTCATGTAGTAGCCTACGACTTCGGTGTTAAACGTAATATTTTACGAATGCTAGTTGATCGCGGTTGTAAATTAACCGTTGTACCAGCGCAAACCTCAGCCGCCGATGTACTTGCTTTAAACCCAGATGGTATCTTCTTATCTAATGGTCCTGGCGATCCAGAGCCATGTACTTACGCTATTGATGCAATTAAAACCTTTTTAGAAACCGACACACCAATTTTTGGTATTTGTTTAGGGCATCAATTATTAGCACTGGCCTCAGGTGCTAAAACAGTCAAAATGAAATTTGGCCACCACGGTGGTAACCACCCAGTAAAAGACTTAGACCGCGATGTAGTAATGATCACCGCACAAAACCACGGTTTTGCTGCCGATGAAAACACACTACCAAGTAACTTACGTGCCACGCACAAATCGTTATTTGATGGAACACTACAAGGTATTCATCGTACTGATAAGCCAGCGTTTAGCTTCCAAGGTCACCCAGAAGCAAGCCCAGGCCCGCACGATGCAGCCCCATTATTTGACCACTTCATCGACCTGATGCAAGCGCGTAATAACTAATTTAACTGGAGTAATAATGCCAAAACGTACCGATTTAAAAAGCATTCTTATCTTAGGCGCAGGCCCAATTGTAATTGGTCAAGCTTGTGAATTTGATTACTCTGGTGCTCAAGCGTGTAAAGCACTTAGAGAAGAAGGCTTTAGAGTTATATTAGTTAACTCAAACCCAGCGACTATCATGACCGACCCAGAAATGGCCGATGCAACGTACATCGAACCTATTCATTGGGAAGTGGTAGAAAAAATTATTGAAAAAGAAAAACCAGATGCAGTACTACCAACAATGGGTGGTCAAACTGCATTAAACTGTGCACTTGATTTAGATAAGCACGGCGTACTGGCTAAACACGGCGTTGAGCTAATTGGCGCAACCGCCGATGCAATCGACAAAGCAGAGAACCGTGAACGCTTTGACGTAGCCATGAAAAACATTGGCCTTGAATGCCCACGTGCTGAAATTGCTCATTCTATGGATGAAGCACACGATACGCTAACACGTATTGGTTTTCCGTGTATTATTCGTCCTTCTTTCACTATGGGTGGCACCGGTGGCGGTGTGGCTTACAACATGGAAGAATTTAACGAAATCTGTGAGCGCGGCCTAGATTTATCACCAACAAGTGAGTTGTTGATTGATGAATCACTGATTGGCTGGAAAGAATATGAAATGGAAGTTGTTCGCGACAAAAAAGACAACTGTATCATTGTATGTTCTATCGAAAATTTTGACCCAATGGGTGTACACACTGGTGATTCAATCACCGTTGCACCAGCACAAACGCTAACCGACAAAGAATATCAATTAATGCGTAATGCCTCTATGGCGGTACTGCGTGAAATTGGTGTTGAAACCGGTGGTTCAAACGTACAGTTTGGTGTAAACCCTGATGATGGCCGCATGGTTATCATTGAGATGAACCCACGTGTATCTCGCTCATCAGCACTGGCATCTAAAGCAACGGGTTTCCCTATTGCTAAAATTGCCGCTAAGTTAGCAATTGGTTACACGTTAGATGAACTTCAAAACGACATTACGGGTGGCAAAACACCAGCGTCATTTGAGCCATCAATCGACTACGTAGTAACAAAAATTCCTCGCTTTAACTTTGAAAAATTTGCCGGCGCGAACGACCGCTTAACAACGCAAATGAAATCAGTGGGCGAAGTAATGGCGATTGGTCGTAACCAGCAAGAATCGTTACACAAAGCATTACGCGGTCTTGAAGTAGGCGCAACGGGCTTTAACCCAATTGTGGCACTTGATGACCCGAAAGCGCGCGAAAAAATCATTCGTGAACTACGCGAGCCAGGCGCTGAGCGTATTTGGTACATTGCCGATGCAATGCGCCACGGTATGAGCGTAGAAGAAGTATTTGAACTTACCAAAGTTGACCCTTGGTACTTAGTACAAATAGAAGACATTTTAAAAGACGAAGCTAAAATTGCTGAAGGCGGCATGGCCGGCTTAAATGCCGAGTTTTTACGTAAACTTAAGCGTAAAGGCTTCGCCGACCCACGTATTGCTGAAATAGCTGGTGTATCTGAAGCCGAAATTCGCAAAAAGCGTCATCAGTTAAACATTGTACCTGTGTACAAGCGTGTTGATACCTGTGCTGCTGAATTTAGCTCAGACACAGCTTACATGTACTCAACGTATGATGAAGAGTGTGAAGCGAACCCGTCAGACAAAGACAAAATCATGGTTATTGGTGGCGGTCCTAACCGTATCGGCCAAGGCATTGAGTTTGACTACTGTTGTGTACACGCAGCCCTTGCACTACGTGAAGACGGCTATGAAACCATCATGGTTAACTGTAACCCTGAAACGGTTTCTACCGATTACGATACCTCTGACCGTCTATTCTTTGAACCAATTACACTTGAAGACGTATTAGAAATTGTACGTGTTGAAAAACCAAAAGGTGTGATTGTACAGTACGGTGGCCAAACACCACTTAAACTAGCACGTGAACTTGAAGCGAATGGTGTGCCAGTAATTGGTACTTCACCAGATGCGATTGACCGCGCAGAAGACCGTGAGCGTTTCCAACAGTTAGTAGAGCGTCTTGATTTACTACAACCAGAAAACGCAACAGTTACATCAACTGAAGAAGCATTACTTAAATCAGGTGAAATTGGCTTCCCACTGGTTGTGCGTCCATCGTACGTACTGGGTGGCCGTGCAATGGAAATTGTTTACGATGAGCAAGACTTACGTCGTTACATGACCGAAGCGGTACAAGCTTCAAATGAAGCGCCAGTACTACTTGATCACTTCTTAGATAATGCAATCGAAGTTGACGTTGATGCAATTTGTGACGGTGAGCAAGTAATTATTGGCGGCATAATGGAGCACATTGAGCAAGCGGGTGTTCACTCGGGTGACTCAGCATGTTCATTACCTGCACACTCTTTATCACAAGAAGTGCAAGATGTTATGCGCAAACAAGTAACCGATATGGCACTTGAGCTTGGCGTAGTGGGCTTAATGAATACACAATTTGCTGTAAAAAATGGCAAAGTGTACTTAATTGAAGTGAATCCACGTGCGGCGCGTACTGTACCGTTTGTATCTAAAGCGACCGGTATTGCACTTGCAAAAGTAGCCGCGCGTTGTATGGCGGGTCAGTCTTTAGCAAGCCAAGGCATTACTAAAGAAGTAATTCCACCGTATTACAGCGTTAAAGAAGTTGTTTTACCGTTTGCTAAGTTCCAAGGTGTGGATCCTATCCGTGGCCCAGAGATGCGCTCTACAGGTGAAGTGATGGGTGTTGGCGATACTTTCGCCGAAGCGTTCGCAAAAGCACAATTAGGTGCAAGCAATACTTTACCACGCGGTGGTCGCGCGTTACTATCTGTACGTAACAGCGATAAGTCTCGTGTTGTAGAACTTGCTAAAACCATGACAGACCTTGGTTTTGAAATTGATGCAACAGGTGGCACAGCAGAGGCTTTAAAAGAGGCCGGTATTGAAGTACGCCGTGTAAACAAAGTATATGAAGGCCGCCCGCATATTCTTGATAACATCAAGAATAAAGAGTACAGCTATATCGTAAATACCACCGAAGGTCGCCAAGCGATCGAAGATTCGAAGGTGTTGCGTCGTGGTGCATTGCAAAACAAAACCAACTACACGACAACCTTGAACGCGGCATTTGCTAACTGTACTGCTAACCAAGCGGACGACCGTAGTAAAGTGACGTCAGTTCAAGAGCTACACCAGCGATTGAACTAAGGAAATGTACCAAGGCCACAAGGCCTTGGTGTTAAGTGAGAAAAGTATGCAATCAATTCCGATGACAGTTCGTGGCGCAGAGTTACTGCGCGAAGAGCTTAACGAATTAAAAACAGTTACCCGTCCTAAAATCGTAAATGATATTGCGATTGCACGTGAACATGGTGACTTAAAAGAAAACGCTGAATACCACGCAGCGCGTGAGCAACAGGGTTTTTGTGAAGGCCGTATTCAAGAAATTGAAGCTAAGCTTTCAAATGTGCAAATTATTGACGTAACTAAAATGCCTAATACAGGTAAAGTTATTTTTGGTACTACTGTCACTATTGTAAATGTAGAAACAGATGCCGAAGTAACCTACCGTATTGTGGGTGATGACGAAGCAGATATTAAAAATAACTTAATTTCTGTTAACTCACCGATTGCGCGCGGTTTAATTGGTAAACAAATAGATGATGCTGTGACCATTAAAACGCCTAAAGGCGACGTTGAGTACGAAATCATTGACGTTGAGTATCTTTAATATTTAGCTCACAGTAATGTACAAGCAAAAACCGATGCAATTGCATCGGTTTTTTTATACTTAAAAACTAGCTAATAGCAACTTACCCTCTTACACACCATATATAACACCACCCCTCAAAATAAAGAGCTGAGTTAAACGGATTGGCATTAGTCGATTGCTAAAAAAAAAGCGCGTGCCATTACCCGTTAAAAAAATTTATAAATAAAATGGTGACTGCATAAATGCTAAACACACTCTACGCTTATTCATATTGCATAAAGAGTGTGCGTGTTGATATAGGTACATTCATATAGGTAATGTGTAAATGCATAACGGCTTTTACACAGTGGAATCACTTTATTAAAAGGAACATTCATGGCTAATATACTTTATCCAGCGCCTTTAAAAGTGGGCTCTAAAATTGCTATTTGCTCGCTTTCGTCGGGCTTAAAAGAAAAATACCATGCACGATTAGATAGAGTGATAGACGGTTTAAAACACCGTGGTTACGAGGTAGTAGAAGGGGAGTTTTTACGCCAAAATAAACCCCGCGATGAATTAGATGCAAAAGCGCATGCCAAGCAATTAATGGGCTTTTTGCTAGACGATGAGGTTGCCGCCATTATGCCACCAATGGGTGGAGAGCTGGCAATGGAAATTTTGCCACTACTGGATTTTAACGCCATAAAAGAGGCCAAACCTAAATGGCTGGTGGGTTTTTCTGATGTGAGCACAATTGCCTGTGCACTTACGGCTAAGTGCCAATGGGCAACACTTCATAGTGCCAACCTAATGCAGCTCCACCCTGATGAAACAAACCCCTACAGCTTACAAATTTTTGAAACCATTACCTACGAGTCGGGAAGTAAATTTGAGCAAGGACCTTCTGCTTATTATCAAAAAAATAAACCCAATTACGCACAAAACCCCGATGAGCTGCTAGCGCCAAGCGAGCCTACCCAGTGGCAGTGCCTAAATTACACCGATGAGCGCACAATAGAGATGTCTGGGCGCTTATTTGGCGGCTGCCTTGATACGGTAGGATTATTGCTGGATTCGCCATTTTTAGCATTGCATGACTTTAAAAAACACAGTGCGAACGAAGGGCTTATTTTATACTTAGAAAATTCAGAGCTTACCCCTACCACCGTGGCACGATTTTTACTGTCGCTCAAACTTGCCGGTGTATTTGATGATATTAACGGCCTTATTTTAGGACGCAGCGAAATAACACAAAGTCATCACGATGCATTTGATTACCGCCATGCGCTAGACGTGGCATTGGGTGGTTGCTTATTCCCGGTAATAATAGATGCTGATATTGGCCATGTGCAGCCAAATTTAAACTTAGTTAATGGCGCAAAATGCTCACTCACGGCCGATATTAACCAAGGTAAAGTACTCAATGCCTCACTAAATACTGAGCTTATTTAACGTTTATTTTTGAATAACGTATAAATACACGCGTATAATGCGCAGGCCGTGAACAGATAAGTTCACGGTACATTCTCAGGGCGGGGTGAAATTCCCCACCGGCGGTATGTTTTACTCATTAGTTTTTGAATAAAACGAGCCCGCGAGCGCTTTATTTAATAATCGTTTTTTAATGTATTAAATAAAGGTCAAGCAGATCTGGTGAGATGCCAGAGCCGACGGTTATAGTCCGGATGAAAGAGAATATAGCTTGTAGCGTATACAAACATGTGGCCTGTGGCTGCGTGTTTAATACCAATTCGCAATAATACTTAATCATTTTGAGCGACACGTTTTTCCAACCTCAAAATAAATCACTTAATTAAGCGGATTGGTATAAGCTGTTTAGTGGCAAAAAGTGCGCAATTTAGTTTGTGTGTTTTGCCATGCCTTTCAGTGTCCTGAATCTATTTATTTTTATGTGGAATATAATAATGATTCAGTCTTTACTTAGCCAATTTGGTGAAAGCCACACCCGCGTAGAAAACGCCATTGCTGCTTTGCAGCAAGGCCAAGGCGTACTTGTTGTTGATGACGAGAACCGCGAAAACGAAGGTGATTTTGTTTTTTCTGCCGAGTATTTAACCACCCAACAAATGGCGGAAATGATCCGCGAAGGCAGCGGAATTGTGTGCCTGTGTATGGGCGATGAGCGTATTAAGCAGCTCGAGCTACCGCAAATGGTAACTCACAACACCAGCCAAAATAATACAGCCTACACAGTCACAATAGAGGCTAAACACGGTGTTACAACCGGCGTATCGGCCGCTGATCGAGTAACAACGATTAAAGCCGCCACTGCCGATAACGCTAAACCGAGTGATTTATCGCGCCCAGGCCATGTATTTGGCTTAAAAGCACAAACAGGTGGGGTTTTAGTTCGCCGCGGCCACACCGAGGCATCTGTTGATTTAATGCAGCTGGCTGGTTTAAGACCGTTTGGGGTTATTTGTGAACTCACTAATCCTGATGGCACCATGGCGCGTTTACCACAGGTAAGTGATTATGCTAATAAACACAGCATGACAGTGGTAACGATTGAAGACTTAGTACAGTACATACAAATGCAAGAATTAAAGGTCAGTTAAGGTTTTTTAAGCATTACCTAAGTAAAACCCAGCTTTATTGCTGGGTTTTTATTTTGTAATAAGTAATTAATTGCTCGTTTTTATTTGAAAATGTTTCTTGCCTAGGCGGCTTTTTCAAAAACCCTCAGTCTGTAAACTTTACCTAAATAGTCAGTGCAGCCGCACACAGTTTATTATTTAGGTGAAACTATGAAAATTAACACGCTTTTATTAGCAACTACTTTAACAAGCAGTGGCGTATGGGTAGCGCAAAGTAAACTTGAACAGCAAATAACGCCTGCACCCCAAATGGGCATAATGGATAGATATAATCAGCACATTACCAACGCCCCTTTTTTACTTAATCTCGACAGCCAACCCAAAGAGCAAATGGGCCCATATTTAACACGCCAATATTTTCATGGTACGCAATCAACGTTTGTAAAATGGGTGGCTAAAAAAGGCGGAAAAGTACCGCTTCATAAACACCCTAATGAACAAGTAACGTGGATCATGTCAGGCGAAGCTAAAGTGTTTTCTGGCGGTAAACAATACCTTATGAAAGCGGGTGACATGATGGTGATACCGGCCAATGTACCGCACGAATTTCACTTTACCGAAGATACGGTAGATATTGATTTTTTTGCCCCAGCTCGACAAGACTGGATAGACGGCACAGCTAATTACATTAAGCAAAAGTAGGACAAATTATGTTTTTAAATAAATCTAAATTAGGGCTAAGCGCTATAGCCTTGCTAATAAGTGCCTCGGCTTTTGCAAATGACACGGTACCCGCTGAGGTTTACGCACAAACCGACGGTGCTGTGGGTGGTATTACGTATACACAAAACAAGCGCTTTATTTTTAGTTATCACCCTTTTTATAACCCAAAAGTAAAAGTGGGGGAGCTTTTAAAAAGTGGTGATGTGGTGCCATTTCCTAATGCACAAATGCAAACCCCTTATAAAAGTGATGGCAGCTTAAAAAATCCCGCTAACTATTTAAATTGGGTATTAGGGGTAAGGGCTGATGACAGAGGTAACGTTTGGATACTCGACTCAGGCCAGGCGCAGCCGCGTATTACGCCAAAGCTGATAGCATGGGATGCGCTAAACAATAAGCTTAATAAAATTATTTATTTACCTAGCCCTATATCGGTTGCTCAATCTCAACTTAATGATTTAGCTATATCGAGCAAATACAATACATTGGTGATCGCTGATGAAGGTATTGCGGATGGCGGAAATGGCAAGCAAGCCGCCCTTATTATCGTTAATACTAAAACAGGTAAGAGCCGGCGAGTATTGCAAGGTCACGAAAGTGCATTACCCGATTACACAATGCCAATAATGATTGATGAAGGGACTGATAAGCAAAAGCAACTTAATGCCTTTATTGGTGCTGATGGCATTGTGCTTGATAACGCGCAGCAATGGCTTTACTTTGCTCCGCTTAATAAAAAGTATGTTTACCGTATTAAAATGGCCGACATTGCTAACGAGCAATTAACCGATAAACAACTAGGCGAACGTGTAGAGCAATACGCACAAAAACCAGTAAACGGTGGTTTAAGTATTGATGCTGATGATAATTTATATTTAACCATAGTGGGTGAGCGTACTGTGGGCGTTATTGATGCCAAAACACGTACGTACCGTGATTACACGTACGATAAAAACATGATTTGGCCAGATGGTGTAAGCATTGGACCAGAGGGTTACATGTACACCGGCGCTGCGCAATTGCCGCTTTCGGCACAACTTAATAACGGCAATGCTCAAAATAAAGCACCTTATTATATATTTAGATTTAAACCTTTAGCTGAGGGCGTAATAGGGCGCTAACTATAATGTGTAAAATAAGCACGCCTTTATGGCGTGTTTTTTATTTTAGTTACTACTTATACCAATCCGCATTAATGCTTAATCATTTTCAGGGGCTAAACGTGTCGCTATCTGCGTTAAAAATTCTCATTTAGAACGACTAAATAGCGAATTTTTTGCCTTGCTATCAACACGTTTATCCATCCTCAAAATAGATCACTTAATTATGCGGACTGGCATTAAAGCGTGATTATCAATTTTTACAAGATAAAGTTTCAACCTAAATGCGGTTTTTCTGCGCTGACTATTTCGGTATCTTACGGCCATAGGTACTTAACCCGCTTTAGGCTTTAATTAATTATGAAACTATACAGTTACTCTCATTGTCCTTTTTGTGCGCGTGTTAAATATGTAGCAGGTAAATTAGGCATTAAGCTTGATGACGTTGTACTTGATTACGACGACACTGAAACACCAACAAAACTAATTGGTAAAAAAATGGTACCTATTCTTGAAATGGATGACGGCACTGTTATGAGTGAAAGTAACGAAATTATTAGCCTGTTTATTGAACTTGCTGGTTCTAGCGAATCAAACAAGCCAACGCAAGGGGCTATTGAGTGGCAAGGTGGCTCGTTTGCGCCTTTATTGCAAATTGGTTTGCCGCGCTGGCCATTACTTGATTTAAAAGAGTTTAAAACAGAATCTAGCCGCATAGCGTGGGAAGATAACAAGCAATCGACAGAGCTTAACTTTGTAAACCTAATAGCATCAACTCCTGAGATAGTTTTACAAGTAAATGAATTTTAATTGGCACCGAAAAACAGCTCAATATTAATAATGGTAAAACGTCATTAAGCTTGCTTGATAGCGCTATTTATTTTTCTATATTACGCGGTTTATATTGCGAGCCAACCATTACCTGGCCAGAGCAATTAAACCAATGGATGAACTATCAGGCATTAGAATCTCATGTGCCATTATTAAGATAGCGCATACTGAAAAAGTTTTAACAGCCAGTACGACTCCCTTCGTATTGCCTTCTTTTGGCCGGTGACCTCGTCACTGGCTTTTTTATTTAGCTCTGAAAATCACCCCTTTTAATCTTGTGCTTAGCAGTGTGCGTGAGCATGGCTGCGTAGTATATTAATAACATTAAAAAATTAGTTACCTATTTACACTACATATTATTAGTGGAATTATTAAGCAGGCGTATAGAGCGCTATGAATACGCAAAATAATACCAGGAGCTATTATGTGGGATGAAAGGTATAACACTCAGCAATATGCTTATGGCAAACAGCCAAACGATTTTTTAGCTGAGCACTATAAGCAATTACCTAAAGGCAATGTTATTAGCTTAGCTGAAGGTGAGGGACGAAATGCGGTATTTTTAGCAAAAATGGGTTACAGCGTTACCGCGGTTGATGGCTCAAAAGTAGGGCTTGAAAAAGCGGCAAAGCTTGCCAAAGAGCACAACGTAAACATTGAGCTAGTACACGCCGATTTAGCGAAGTTTGATTTTGGAAAAGAAAAATGGGATGCAGTAGTGTCTATTTATTGCCTTTTACCAAGTGCCGTGCGTTCAGCGGTATATAAGCGCGCTGTTAAAGGTTTAAAGCCAGGTGGGGTGTTTTTACTTGAGGCCTATACGCCTGAGCAAGTAAATTATAATACCGGAGGCGGCCCAAGTGTCGATACTAAAACCTCAAAAAGCGATTTACAAGATGACTTAACCGAGCTTAGCTTTATACATTTAGAAGAGCTAAAGCGAGAAGTGTTTGAAGGCACATACCACACGGGTTTAGCGTCGGTCCTGCAAGCTATTGCTAAAAAATAAAATGAATATAAAAGCTTAGCACTCATTAGCGCTAAGCTTTTTTAATAGGTTTTTATAAAACCTGTATAACTTGCTCTTTTGCTAAGCGAGATTTAGGTAACTTAGCGTTATAATCTTCAGTGTCATCGTGGTAGCCAAGTACTAACGCTACATCACAAATATAGCCATCGAGCTCTTGTTCAAACACTTCACCAATAAGCTGTGCATCTACACCTTCCATAGGTGTTGAATCAACGCCTAAGCGTGCTGCGGCGTGCATTGTGTTGCCTAGGGCAATGTAAGTTTGCGCTTTGGTCCACATTGCATTGTTGCCTTGCTCATCGGTATTCATATCAACAAAAGCAAATGCGCCAAACGCTTGTTCGCGGTTTTCACTTTGAGTACGGCCATTTTTAATGTCTGCATCAATGACTTGTGCGTAGTCATCACGTTTATATTTAGGGTTGTAAGCAAATAAAATAACGTGCGATGCAGTTTTAATATGCGGCTGATTAAATTGAAATTTATTAGCAAACGTAGAGTGCATACGCTCTTTAGCTTCGTCTGACTCAATAACAATAAATTTCCACGGCTGCGAGTTAATAGATGAAGGAGAAAGACGCATAGCTTCGTAAATTACATCTAGATCATCTTGAGGAATACGCTTGGTTGTGTAGCGTTTAGTTGTATAACGTTTTTCTAAATCATTAATAATTGGATGGGTCATGGTTATCTCCGTTAAGTGGCTATTTTAGCCAAGTAGTGTCTATATTGAGCCTTTTTTAAAAAAACAAAGCACAAATTACTTTTTAATTGGATTGTTATTAAGCCAATTACGCGTTACGTCATCGAGTGGTTGTAAGTTTTTGCATACTTTATAGTCAAGCTCGGCAATGATCTCATTTGAAAAGCGTAATTTATCAAGGGTGTTTAACTGTGCTTGGTTAAACAGCGCTTGTTTATCTTCACGTAGGAGTAAAACAGCTCTATCAACAACGCCAAGTAACCCTTGTGGTTCTTTAAGCTCACGTATTGTGTGCTTGTAATGCAAAAATTGTGGCTTCCATAACGGCACTACGCACCAGGTTTGGGTGGCGACGGCGTTTTCAAACGCGCTAAAACAGTCATGCTCTGTGCCGGTTAAAAACTCATACCCTGCGCTCGTCAGCCCATATTCTTTCATCATATTAATAGAAAAACGGGTAATACCAGCACCGGCATTAATGCCCTGAATTGTTTTTTGCATTTTTGAAACCACATCTGGCTTTAGCAAATCACTAATTTCGTTTACTGCACTTTGCGGTACGTAATCTGGTACGCCCCAGTGTGCATAAGGCTCATAATGTAAGCCAAGCTCAACGAGTGGCATAACTTGTTCAACATCGGCTTTATAAACACCGTGGCTTGAAGGCAGCCATGCTGAGGCGAGTAAATCTACTTCACCAGATTTAAGGTTTTTAAAGTTATCTTGATGCGGTGCATAAATACGCTCAACGTTAAAGCCCATATCAGTTAAAACATGGCTCACTAAAGAGGCCGTAACATGGTGAAACGATAAATCGGTTACGCCCAATTTTAAATGTACTGTACTCATAATGAATTACTCCATTTTATAGAGCAGCCCATGCTGGGTGTTTGCTGCGCAGGGCCTTTGCCTGTGGCCGCAATTTGGCGCATGGCATTAACTAACTCAGGAGTGCGATGTGCATCGTCATTCATTTTTGCATCGTCTAAGCGGCCACGGTATTGCAGTGCCCCGTGCTTATTGAAACCAAAAAAATCAGGCGTGCAAACCGCGCCATACTGTTTGCCTACGCCTTGGTTTTCATCAACAAGGGAGGGAAACAAAAAGCCGTGCTGCTTAGCAAATTTTTCCATATTAGCTGGGGAGTCAGCAGGAACGCTTTTATAGTCGTTCGACATAATAGCTAACACATTTATACCTTCGTTTATTAATAACGCGGTATCTTCGCTTAAGCGCCTTGCAACACGTTGCACATAAGGGCAATGGTTACAAATAAACATGATTAACAAGGCGTTTTCGCCTAGGTTGTCGGCTAAGGTAAAAGGCTCGCCTTGCGGGGTTTTTAACGTAAAGTTGGGCGCTTGCCAGCCAAAGTCACAAATAGGGGTATCGAGTAACATAACTTAACTCCTAAAAAGCCAGCGGGTATGGCTGGCTTATAAAAATAATTAATTATTTTTGATTAAAGCGAAAACGCGTTAATACGTAAGGTGGTTTTGCATTACCAAAGCCTTGGCTAAATGCAGGGTGCTGGTGGAGCTGATCTTGTGTTACATAAATCCAACCATTGCTCACTGCTAGGCTATCAGGCCATGATAATCGTTTGTCTTGAACAATTATTTCGTAGTAGCCTTTAGTCGTTAAGCCAATGGCATTGTTTTCAAGGTCGGTTACTAAAATACCGCCACCTGGCGCGTAGGTCATGCCATCGCTTGGGTTTTTAGGGCCAAACACTTCAATGCTTTTTGCTTTTTTAGCATCTGAATACGTGCTATCAGCGAGCGTTTTTGCCGGAATACGGTAAACACTTGTGCCTGTAAATGCGCCAAAGTATACCCATTCATTTTTATCATCAATGGTAATTGGGTTTAAACCAAAACGTAGGTTTGTTGTTTCACCTTTTGCTGATTTAGATGCAACAGGAGAGGCTTCGATGACAATATCGCGCTCCTCTGGCATTAGCTTAGCATTGCCCTCAAGTACACGCGTTGATTCGCCGGTTTTTAAATCAACAACAATAAACGCAGGTTTAGTGGCGCCCATAAAGTTACCAAAAGACATATCGGCAATGTAAATTTTGTCGTTACGTTCATCAATAACAAAGTCTTGTAAAAACGAGTTATCAAGTACAGCGTCTTTATTTAATTCAATGGTATTAACTAAGGTGTTGGCAACGCTGTCCCAGGCTATAAGTTTTGGGGCTACTTGCTCGCTGCCCATGTCTAAAATCCACACCACACCTTTGCTGTCGCTATGCACGCCAATTACGGCTGCAAGGCCTACTTTGCCAAGCTCGGGGCCGTCAGCCCAATCTTCGTTAGGGAAAGGTTGTTGATCACCGTTTGCCATAATTTCAACTACTCGCGTTTTTGGTGCATCAAGCGGGTGCATGCTTACAATCATTCGCCCTGCAGGTGTTATAGTTATACCTGCGCCGCGATATTTATTAAAAGTAGTCACCGTTTCAAGGGGGCCAACGTCTGCTGCATAGGCGCTTGAAAAAGCACTTGCGGCTAATGACAGGGTTGCTATTGCTAAAGTGGTTTTTAATCGTTTCATACTGTGATACCCGTTATGCTAAAAAATAGAGTAAAGCGATTTAAATAGCCTAAATGACTTCGCTTGCGTTGAGGTGAATAATAGGTGAGAATTTCATGTGATAAACAGGGTAATAATTGAATCTTTATCAAATAATATTGGTTAATTAAAAGGGCGAGCGCTTGCTTTAAACAAATTTGCTTTTTAAACATACTATTAATGCCCAAAAGCTAGGTTTACTAATAAACGCCCTAAAGATTGTCCTAATTTAATAAATAGTGGTTAGTGACTAGCTGTTGGGTACAGTGTAATATTTGCCTTTATATTGATAAACCGCGCAATAGATAAGCATTGTCAAATATAAATAGACAATAAATCACTTTTTGATTGCTCAATACACTGTAAGCAAACCTAAAGCGCTTAATTTTGCCAAAAATAATAATTAAATTATTAAGTTGATAATGGATTAATACACAATGCTTTTAGAAGACTTACAGGTAATTTTAAAAGTGGCAGAGTTTAAAAGTATTACTGCTGCAGCATCAAATTTAGATATGCGCACCGCCACAGCAAGTGCTGCTGTTAAAAGGGTAGAGCAGGCTTTAGGTTTTGAACTATTTATACGCACCACTCGCCATTTAAGGCTTTCTGCAGCCGGCGAGCGTTACATTCCGCAATGCCAGCAAGCATTGGCAATGCTTGAACAAGCCAAAAATACACTTAAAAGCGATGACGATATAATTGATGGCGAGCTGCGTATTGCGCTTTCTTCTGATTTAGGGCGCAACATTGTGATCCCCTGGCTTGACGAGTTCATGCAAACCCACACTCAGCTCAGCTTGCGCGCCAATATAAGCGACAGTAATATCGACTTTTATCGTGACTCGGTCGACATTGCACTGCGTTATGGTAAACCTAATGATGCCAGCATGTACGGTTTTAAAATTTGCGATGTACCGCGTATTTTATGCGCAGCACAAAGCTACCTTGATACACATGGCACGCCTGCTCATCCACATGATTTAACAGAACATAAAGGGCTGTTTTATCAACTGCAAGATATAATTAAAGATGTATGGGTATTTAGCGATGCCAGCGAAGAGTTTAAAGTAAAATTGCACGGTGGCCATGCGGCTAACGATGGCGATTTAGTAAGGCGCTGGTGTGTGTCGGGCAAGGGGCTGGCGGTTAAATCGTGCTTAGATATGTCTAATGAATTACTTGCCGGTAATGTCATAAGTGTTATGCCAAACTTTAAACCCACGCCTACAGAGCTTTGGTTGGTGTGCCCAAGTAGGCAGTCAATCACTCCGGCGGTGCGCTTACTTCGCGATGCCTTTAGAGAAAAAAGCGCCGGTATTTTAAAAGCCCTTATTGCAAAAGGGATTATTGATAAAAGCGTGCTTGGCTAATGAAGGACTGATAATGCAAGTTGATGATATTAGAGTGTTTGTGCCGTGTAAAAATTATCAGCAATCGTGCGACTTTTATCAGGCGCTTGGCTTTACTATTGAGCCTGCATCAGCTGATTTAAGCATAGCAACATCAGGTGAACGTAGTTTGTTTTTATACCAATCGTGTTAAGTTATTAGGCATTTATAGCAACAGATAAATAGCGTGATAACAAGGCATAAATATCGTCATGTAGTTGCTCTACATAAGAAATTTATAACGCTGTTAGCGCTCTATTTAGCACGCTAGAATGATTAAATATTTAAGTCGATTGGTATTAAGCGTTACTACAACCAAGAATTTGCTGAAAATTTAATGCTGCAAGTGTGCGTATTAAACATAAACGAAGCCTTTAACACTATTAGTAAGTTAACTCACTTTGATATTCGCTTTGAAGGGATAAAACAAGAGCCGTGGGGTAAAGTGATTTACTTATGGGGACCATCTGGTGAGCTTTTACACATTACAGAGCTCACTTAACTTAAAAAATGCCACCCATTTTAAGCTGGTGGCATTACCTTATTATTAACTTAGTTTTTCATTAAAAAACGCTAAGGTACGCTGCCAAGCAAGTTCTGCTTTTTGCTCATCATAACGCCCAGTAGAGTCGTTATGAAAACCATGATTAGCGCCTTCGTACATGTGCATAGTGTACTCAACATTGTTAGCTTTTAAGCTTTTTTCATAATCAGGCCATGTAGCGTTAACGCGTTTATCAAGCTCACCTAATTGAATCATTAAAGGCGCTTTTATATTTTTGTGCAGTGACTCACTGGCAGGAGTACCATAAAAAGGCACGCCCGCGCTCAATAAGTCACTCTCAACCGCCGCTAAGTAATTAACAATGTAACCACCAAAACAAAAGCCCACAGCTCCCAGTTTGCCGTTACTATTCGAATGATTTTTTAAAAAGTGAGCCCCAGCTACAAAATCGTTTTGAATTTTAGCTCTGTCCATGGTTTTTTGCATGGCGCGGCCTTCATCGTCATTGCCCGGGTAGCCACCAAGCGCAAAGAGTGCGTCGGGTGCAAAGGCAATAAAGCCTTTTTTGGCTAAGCGCCTGGCTACATCTTTAATATATGGGTTTAAACCACGGTTTTCGTGAATAACTAATACAACCGGCAGTTTACCTTCAATTTTGCTAGGTACAGCTAAGTAGCCTTTGCCTTTACCATGCCCGTTTGGCGAATCAAATTCTTCGTAGGTGGCTTTAATATCATCATCGTTAAATGATACTTGCTCTGCAAACGCATAATTAGGTAACAGGGCACTGGTTAGTACGCTCATTGAAAAACCAAGTGCAGCTAACCCACCTAGTTTTTTCATAAATGTACGTCGGTCCATTAAACCGTGGGCGTATTCGTCGTACCAATCAAAGGCTTCTTGCGGGATATGATCTGATTGCGGGGTATTCATGGCTGCTCCTTAACTTTATTATGTATATTTATTATTTAAATACCATAACGTATTAGGGATAAAAAACGAGCAATATTTTTCTAAATTATTAGGACTGTTGAAGTTATCCATCAAGCAAGGAAAGGAGCACATTCCTTTGTTGTGTGGAAATTAAAGAAACCATTTCAATGTGATTTAAATCTTTTACCTCATACATGCTCACTTTTGAGTTGTTAAGAGTAAGCAACCTATTATATGGACTCACTTTGTCTGCATTACTTGAAAAGATGTAAGTTTGCCTAGCATGCGGGGTCTTATTTAGATTATTTAATATATCGAGTTTAGTAAGAGGTACTTCACTTTTTTCAATTATCTTAGCCGCGACTTCGCTTAAATAATCATCGCCTAATAGTTTGCTATAAATAGGGTGTGATAAGTTAGCAATTGTGGTTAGTGCGCCCTCAAAATTAATCATTGGGGCATAAAGTATATGCTTACTAATGTTCAGCTTAGATGCCAACTCAACTCCCGCAATTGCGCCCATTGAGTAACTAATTAAGGAAATATCAGTGTAGTTTTCTTTATTTACATAATTCACTAGCACATCAAGCGAGTTTAAGCCAAATCTAAACTTCTCGTATTGATTACTTGCAGGCATCACTATCACATTTTTTCCAGTGACATGGCTAAGCCATCTTGCTTGCATGGTGTAAATCAAGCTGTCTACGCCATACCCCGGAAAGATGATTAAAAGCCCACTATTATGGTTGTTTGATAAATTATCTGAAGTAAGTTGGTATTCAAAAACCTCATCTTCAGTGCTTCCTTCAACAATCAAACTTAGCGAAAGTGTATTACCATCGAGTAGGTAGCTTTCGATATCCTTAGGTGAGATAAACCTAAAATCAAGACAATCTACTTCGCTGCTACAGTAATGGGTTTGTACTCCAGATAAAGCGATAGAGCTCTCAAATTCTTTAGGGAGAACTTTCTGCGGAGGCTTAGTTATTTGATAAGCAATATAGCTCTGGCACCCACTTAAAAAAATAACTAAAGAAATAATCAGTATGTATAAGCGCATTAAAGTCCCTTTAATTTTCAAGCTAAAATTTTTTGATTAATTAATGCCTGACTTCCCTTCATCTACGCCTATCAAAAAGTCGAGCCCTACAAATGTGAACGATATAGCAATGAAGCCAAATAGCATTAAGTTACGGTTATTCTTTTTAAACCAAGTGTGATTAACACAGCAAAAACAATAAATAGAATAAGTTGTACAAGTGGCATAGTTACATCCTTTTATGTGGGGGTGTCCATATACGTGCCTAACTTACCAGCTTAAAATAATTTAAACAATTGACTTAAAAATAAAAAGCTCGGGAAATTCCGAGCTTTTTTAGCGAGTTACCTAAGAGACGTGTTACGCCATAGCGTCGTTGGCTACAGGGTATTTAGGGTCTTCAACAATGTTAACCTCAACTAAATCACCGGCTTTTTGTAATAACTTGGCAGACTCTGGGCTCAAATGGCGCAAATACAACGTTTTATCTAATGCTTTATAACGCTCACTTAAACCATGTATGGCTTCAATACCTGATTGGTCACACACTCTGGCATTGGCAAAATCTATACACACTTTTTGTGGGTCGTTATATGGATTAAACCCTTCTTTAAACGAGGTTATAGAGCCAAAAAATAGATTACCCGTTACTTGGTAGGTTTTTTTGCTTTGCGATTCATCGCTGCATTTAATACGGATTTCTTTTGCAGAGTTCCATGCATAAACCAAGGCAGAAATAACAATACCTATGCCTACGGCTACGGCTAAATCGAGCAATACGGTAACGGTAGATACCACAATAATGATAAATATTTCAGACTTTGGAACACGGCCAAATAAGCGCAAAGATGACCACTCAAACGTAGCAATAACCACCATAAACATAACGCCAATTAAAGATGCCACCGGTATCATTTCAATTAAGCTTGGAAAAAACAAAATAAATACCAGCATGAATAAAGCGGTAGCAATACCTGCTGCACGCCCTCGGCCGCCTGAATTTAAACACACCATGCTTTGGCCAATCATGGCGCAGCCACACATGCCACCAAATAAACCGCTTAAAATATTGCCCGAGCCTTGCGCTACCGACTCACGATTACCTTGGCCGCGGGTTTGTGTTATTTCATCAATAAGCGAAAGCGTCATAAGGGTTTCTATTAGCCCTACAGATGACAAAATAAGCGCAAGCATGAGCACGGTAATAAGTGCATCGAGCGAGTCGCTATTGGTTAAATCCCAACTAATTTGCGGAAAGTGAAAACTCGGTAATGCACCTTTTAAACTGCCATCAAGTGGGTCGATGGTGTCTTTTAAGCCCTCAGCTACTTTTTGCGCTTCGTTTTCTTGCCATTTAGCCGTAATCTGCGCATCGGTTGGGCGCTCAAGCGCAATATTTTGCGCCACTTCGCTGTATTGCCCATGAGGTACTTGATTTTTTATAGCTGCAAAGTTTTCAGTAATGATCTCTTTTTCAATCATTGAAGTACGCTGCGTGTGCACAACATCGCTAACAAGTTTTGACTCAAGTGGAGTAAAGGTGACCAGCGCTGTACACACTGCTATTGCAGCAAGAGGGGCAGGAATTGCTTTAGTATAGCGCGGTAAAAAATACACAATTGCCATGGTTAACGCAATTAGTCCCATCATGGTAAGCATAGCTGGGCTGGTTAGTTGCATCCAATCGCCTGCGTAGGTAAACATATCGTGTTGCTTATCGTAAACTACGCGAACGTTTTCTTTAAATTGGCCAAATTGCGCCATACCAATCACAATAGCTAAGCCATTTACAAAGCCAAGCATTACAGGGTGAGGTAACAGCCTAATAAATTTGCCCATTTTAAAAGCGCCAAACACTACTTGTAGCACACCGGTTAATACCACGGCGGCCAACAAGTACTCGAGCCCAAACATAATAATAAAGGCGGTGGTGACTACAGCCATAGAGCCAGCAGCACCCGAGATCATACCTGGGCGGCCGCCAAACACGGCGGTAATAAAGCCAACAAAAAACGAGCCATAAAGCCCCATCATTGGGTCAATTCCCGCTACAAAGGTAAACGCAACAGCTTCGGGAATGAGCGTAAGCACAGCGGTTAAGCCGGCTAATACATCATTTTTTAAATTAGCGCTGCGTTTGCTTATTAAATCAAACATAGGGTTCCTTAGGGTGCATAAATAAACTAGATGCCATAGCGCTTTAAGCGGATAGCAGTATGTTTAGGTGTTTTAAATTTACGTGTATAGGGCGTGTTGATCTTTGCGGATTGAGATTTGTTCAATCTAGGGGCGATCAAATCGCGGCGCGAGGTTTGTAACCTAGTGGGCTCGATAACTGCTCCTGCGTTATTCTAATGACTTACATCCATGTAAGAATAAGTAAAAACCGAGCAAAGCTTCCGCGTCCTGCTCACGCCCCTTACCTACCTCCATGTAGGCAACAAAGAGTTTATCGCCCCTAGGCAGAACCCAAAGGGCAGCGTATGTTTGGCGTTTATGTTACGTTATCGCCTATTTATGGGGAGTAACCACACTTCATAGGCTCTGCCTTGCCTAAAAACCAAACATACTGCTGCAAATTCAAACGCCAAAGGTCAACACGCCCACGTTATTAGAGCTAAGTGGAAGGCACTTAACTGACAAGCGGCCCAAAACCATTGCGGTGTGAGCTTAATGCTAAGCAATAAAATTATAATGCGTTAGCGATGCTTTAAATTGAGGGCGCATAATACGCTGATATAATTAAAATAATTACCCATAATTTATTTGAAACACTTTATAAAAACTATTAATAATGCAGTGCAATATTTAGGCAATAAAAAGCTCGGCGTATTAGGCCGAGCTTTAATGGTTGGGAGAGAAACTGTAATTATTTGGCAGTGGGTGCCGGTTGAATACTTATAGGCTGCGATTTACCAAGTAGCTTACGGGTAAGGCGCTTAGCGTCTTCTAGTGCTACGTATTGGCAAGGTATAAGTATTAAAGTAATTACCGTGGCAAATAGCACACCAAAGGCCAGCGATACCGCCATAGGAATAACTATTTTAGCCTGTAAGCTGGTTTCCATAATAATTGGCATTACCCCAATAAATGTAGTGATTGAAGTGAGCAATATAGCTCTAAAGCGCTTTGCACCGGCTTGCATAACGGCCTGTTTTACGGCCATGCCTTCTGCGCGTGCTTTATTTACAAAATCAACCATTACGAGGGAGTCGTTTACGACTATGCCCGCTACCGCAATAATGCCAAACATAGACAGCCCGCTCATGGTCATACCTAATATTACGTGACCAAACATTGCACCTACTACACCAAATGGAATAACCGACATAATAATAAGCGGCTGCGAGTATGAGCGAAGCGGAATGGCCAATAAGGCAAATATAATCATCAGCGATATAGCAAAGTCGCGTAACTGCTCATCGGCGCTGTCCATTTCTTCTTGTACGCGCCCAGCCACATTACTTTTAACGCCTGGGTAGCTTTTAAGCAGTGAAGGTAAATAGGTATCGCGAATTTCTTGTGCAATAGCAAACGGTTCAACTTGGTCAGTATTTACTGCTGCCCACACATTAACAGTACGGTTTGAGTTTTCACGGCGAATACGGTTTACACCATCTACTAGCCTAACTTCGGCTACTTCGCTTAACGGTACTTCTGCGCCGGTTGGGGTAATAATACGCGCACTTTGAATGTTGCTAATTGAGTTACGCTCGCTTTCTGGGTAGCGTATCATTACTTTAATTTCTTCGCCTTCGCGTAAAATACGCTGTGCTTCTAATCCGTAGTAACTAAAGCTTACTTGCGATGCAACGTCGGCAAGAGTAAGTCCCATGCTGTAGGCCAGTGGTTTTAAATCTAGCTGTACTTCGTCGGTGGCACTTTGCAGTGAGTCGTTTACATCGCCTACACCTTCCATGCTTTGTAGTTTAGCTTTTAATTTACCAGCTACTTCTTTTAGCTCATCGGCATCTTTGCCTTGTAGCCTAAAGCTTACGTCGCCGTCATCACGTCCGCCGCTAAAAATATTATCTTGAATATTAAGCGTTTTAACACCTGGAAGCGGGGGCATTTGTTCGCGCCACAGGGTGCTTAATGCAAAGGTGTCGATAGGGCGCAAGTGTGGCTCTACTAAAATAGCCATAATGTTTGCTTGAGTACGCCCGCGTAGGCTTACCGATAAATCGCGGATCATGCTTTGGCCGTATTGCTCTTCAAGCTCTTTATCTACTTTGAGTAATACATCTTCTATTTTACGGGCCGTTTCAAGGGTGGCTTGCTCTGAAGAGGCTAGGTTCATTTCAAGCGTAATACGCGGAAAATCATGCGGTATTTTAGGGTTAGGCACAAACTTAACTAAGCCGCCTGCAAACATACCTGCACTGACTATTAATATACATAAAAAGCCAATAATTACGGTATAACGATAATGTATACAATGACCTATAAAAGGCGTGTAATAGTTTTGTACAAAGTGTTTTAAGCCACTATCAACCACATTACGCAGTTTATGTAATGGGTTTTTAGGGTTAGGTTTACGTGGGTTCATGGCTGCAATATGCGCAGGTAATATTAGCTTTGATTCAATCAGCGAGAAAATCAAACACAATATAATAACCACACCAATGGCTTTAGAAAACGCAGCGCCTGGGCCCGATGCCATAGCTTGCGGTAAAAACGCCGCGATAGTGGTTAAAACCCCAAAAGTGGCAGGCATTGCAACGCGCTTAACTCCGCGAATAACATTATCAAGGCTATGGCCGTGTTTTTCTATTTCGGCACTGGCCGATTCGCCCACGACTATGGAATCGTCGACCACAATGCCAAGTACAATAATAAAGGCAAATAACGACACCATGTTTATGGTGATGTCTAAAAAGCCAATTGGCATAAACAAAAAGGCACCTAAAAAAGACACCGGTAAGCCCATCATTACCCAAAAAGCTAAACGCAGCGGTAAAAACAGTGCCAGCACTATCATTACTAAAATACCGCCCCATACCATGTTGTCGATCATCATATCGAGTCGACCTTCAAGGTAGTAAGTTAAATCAACAATAGGGGAGAGCTTTACGCCTTGTGGAAGTTTCGATTGTTTTTCTGCCATGTAGCCTTTAAGAATTTTAGCTACATCGGTAATGTCTTGATCTTTAGAGGCATCTACTTCAAACGTGAGTGAGTTTTTACCGTTATATTTAGAGTAAAGTAAGCCTTCTTCAAAGCCATCATTAATCGTCGCTACATCGCCTAAGTTAATCTGTGCGCCATCGGCAAGCGTTATAAGCGGAAGCTTTGCAAATTCACCACCACGGTAGGCTTGTTTTTCAACACGCATTGAAATATAGCCAGTGTCAGAGCGAATTTGCCCTGCCGACATATTGGTAGAAAAATTTTGCACCGCACTTGAAACATCTCTAAAAGTTAGGCCATATTCACGTAGTTTATCAGGGCTTATCTCTATGCCTATTTCGTAATCTAGGCCACTGTAAAAGTCGACTAAATTAACGCCAGGTAAGGCGAGTAGTTCATCTTTTATGTCGTTACCTAACTCTTTAAGCTGGTAGTAACTCATGTCGCCATAAAGTGCGAGGATCATTACCTCTTGCTGAAATTTTTCACGTTGAATAACGGGGCGTTCCATTCCTGCCGGAAAGGTATTGATAGAATCAACTTGCGCTTTTATTTCGTCTAGGGCTTCTTGTAGGTCGTATTTTTCTTCTATTTCTACCCACGCTTGCGCATAACCTCGGTTAGAGTAAGTGATTAAGCGTTTTATACCCTCGGTACCCTCAAGGTTTTCTTCAATTTTTATGGTTATGCCTTCTTCAACCTCTTGCGGGGCTGCGCCTGGGTATACCGCTTGAATACTCACCCAGTTACTTTCAAACTGCGGGAACGCCTGTTTACGAATTGTTAGCGCAGTTAATAGCCCGCCAATAAGTATAAAAATCATGATGAGGTTTGCCGCCACTGGGTTACGTGCAAACCATGCAATTAAGCCTTTTTCTGAGGTACTCATGGTGTATCCTCTTTAAGTGCTAATTGAGTCACATCGCTTTTAGGCTCAGTGCCTTCCAGCTTAACCGCCATGCCTTCTGTTGGGTATTCAAGGGCAGAGGTAATAAGTTGCTCGCCACTGTTTAAGCCTTGGTCCGCAATCACCATACCGTTTTGTTCACGTACAATATTAAGCGTTTTAAAACTCAGGGTGTGATCGTCGTTTAAAATAGCAATTTTGTTATTTTTAACTAAATGGTGCGGCACTATAATCGCGTTATCAAGCGCGCGGCCTTTTATGGTGGCATTTATATAAGAGCCAAAACGCAGTGGTTTGGTGTTATCAGCGTACGGAGTCGGTAACTGAGCAACTAAATAGCTCATACGGCTGGTTTGATCTACCACACCTTCGCTTCGTGCCACCTTGGCTTGCCATGTTGTCTGTTTGCCGGCAAATTCAGCATTAAGTGTAACCAATGCGCCAATACCGCCGTTATCTAGGTATTGCAGCTCTTTATCTGCAACCGGTAAACGCACCTCTGCAACCGAGGTAGCGCTTAGCTCGCCAAACTTGCTACCCGCACTAACCACTGAGCCTAAGCTAATGGTGCGTTGGTTTATTATAGCGTCGTAAGGAGCTTTGATGTACGTGCGTTCTAAATTACGTTTAGTGCGTTTTACACGGGCTTGGGCAGAGCGAAAGTTTGCCATTTTTTCTGCAAGTTGTGGTTTACGTAAATAAAGCTCCGATGCAATTGCATCGCTTGAGTCTGATTTAATACGTTCCCATTCGGCTTTAGCTACGTGAGCTTGCGCGCGTTCTATTTCAAGTGCTGAACTTGCTTGGGCAAGGCCTGCTTCGGCCTCAATTAAATCGGCCTCGTAATCATTTGGATCAATTCGTGCTAAAATATCGCCTTGCTTTACAAACGCGCCTTCAACAAATTGTTCGGCTACTGAAATAACTTGCCCGCTTACTTGTGCAACCAGCTCTGTACGGTCTTTAGGTTTTACTACGCCGTACGATTTAACATCGAGCGTTATTGCATCAATGTTTACGTTTTGCGCAGCAACAAGTGGGCGAGTGTCTTGCTCTGGTTTTTCTTCTGGTGGCGTTTTCATGGCTGAAAGGCCAAAAGCGAGTGCAATCCCGGCTGCTAAAACCGCGACTGGTAATAAAATTTGTTTTTTAGTAGCCACAAGGCATTCCTTCATATATTTGGTGACAAGGCAATAATACGCAATAAAGTGTTTACAAGGCGTTTTAAGATGTAACAAAGCATTACATATGTGTATTACAAATAAAGAATGGGCTAGGCAGGGTGTAAATTTAAATACAAAGGCCTGGCTTTAACTAACAGAGGTATTTATGAAAACAGAGCCTATGGCATGTCGCTTAGGCTGCGGCGCATGTTGCATTGCCCCAAGTATTAGCTCGCCAATCCCCGGTATGCCAAACGGTAAAAAAGCCGGAGAGCGTTGTATTCAGCTTGATGAGAACTATTTATGTAAACTATTTGGCGATGAAAGCCGCCCTAAAGTATGTAGCGATTTTAGCGCCACGCGCGATGTATGTGGGTCAACTAATGCAGAGGCTCTAGCGCTTATTACCGAACTTGAGCAGTTAACCTAGCTTACGGGGTTAATACACATATATTTACATTTATCTATTACTGAGTGATTTTTTAAGTAATTAAAAGCTGCGCTTTTCACGCGAGCAAGCTCTGCGTCTACCGCAAATGTGTAGATATACGCTTATTTTGTAGATACCATCTCTCATTTTAAGCTTCAAGGTCGTACTTAACTTACTTGGAGCTTAAACGCTTCTTGGTTTTTTATTACACCAAAACATATATGGATGAGCTTTCTCATATTCGCACACACAGTTTGCATCGGTGTTTTACCGTTATTTATTAATGTTAACTTGTGTCGTTTTATTGTTTTATTCCACTGCCCAGCGACAATAGCTGCCATATAGAGTTTGCAGCGAATTCTGGCTGGCCCAAGTTTACTGATTGATGTTCGCCCTTTTAATTTACCCGATTCATTATGCCGTGGAATTAACCCACAATAAGCTGCTGCTTCTTTGGCTTTATTAAATTTTTTAGCCGCAAACAAATACGTCAGCTCTCTCGATAGTACGGGCCCAATGCCAGGTATAGACTCTAGTAGTTTCCTGTTTCTTTTTAAACCAGGCTCATTATCTATGTGGTTATCAATATCAGATTTAAGCTGTTTAATTTCGTCATCTAAAAACGCGATAGTCACTTTTATCGATTGGCAAACACGTGCTGAAACGTTGCTAAATTCATTTGCATCTAATCGGTTAGCTTCTCGTTGTCGGTTACTCTCAAGCGCATCTAAACGACGAATAAGGGCTTTAAGCTCTCTAACTTCTAACGCTTCAGGTTGCCAATAATCAACGACTGCGTGCTTTGCACAGCCGTAATGGGCAAGCATCGTTGCATCAGATTTATCTGTTTTATGAATTATATTTAACGCGTCAGCATACTTTTTAGCTTTACCAGGATTCGCTAAAATAATATTAAAGCCTTGCTCGTGTAAAAAATACATCAGTGCTTCATGATAAACACCCGTTGGTTCAAGTGTGATAACGAGTTCACTAGCAGTGCTTTTAGTTGTATTTAAAAGCCATTTTTCTATTTCTAAAAAGTCTCGATGCTTGTTTTTAAAGACTTTTGTTTTAATCTTGTTTGTAAGCTGGTCTCTCAACCACGATAAATCAATCTTCTCTTTACTAATATCAATGCCGATAAACATCATCTCTACTTACTCCCCTTGTACATACAGCATCTACTTAAATAAAAGTGTGCTTGGATACCATTCAGTTTGTGAGAATAGAAAGTCAGGGCTTTATCTACGGAGCAGTATTAAATACTAGACGCACAGGCAAGCTCACTGACTTCGATGTGATAAATGATAGCTAATCATTTATCAACGAGAGATACAAGACGTAAAGCTTGCTAACGTTACAGGCAAAGCCTGTAAAAGTGGATTATTTACAAAGAGATTAAGAGGCGCTGCACTTTTTGAGGAAGAGATTAACTTTAAGCAGTAGTTGGCTTTTGTTTTCTCATTTACTACTCATTCGCTTCTCTTTGTGCAACTTTTTAGCTTTGCTTTATATAAAAACGCGCTGCTTTTACTGGCTTAAGGCCATAAAGTGAGTAACTCACAAAGAGGGCAAGAGGCGCTGCGCTTTTAGAGGAAGAGATTAACTCTAAATAATAGTTGGTTTGTGTTTTCTCATTATTGCTTATTCGCTTCTCTTTGCGCTACTTTTTAGCTTTGCTTTATATAAAAACGCGCTGCTTTTACTGGCTTAAGGCCATAAAGTGAGTAACTCACAAAGAGGGCAAGAGGCGCTGCGCTTTTAGAGGAAGAGATTAACTTTAAGCAATAGTTGGTTTGTGTTTTCTCATTTACTCCTCATTCGCTTCTCTTTGTGCAACTTTTTAGCTTTGCTTTATATAAAAACGCGCTGCTTTTACTGGCTTAAGGCCATAAAGTGAATAACTCACAAAGAGGTGAAGAGGCGCGGTGCTTTTAGAGGAAGAGATTAACTTTAAGCAATCGTTGGTTTGTGTTTTCTCATTTACTGCTTATTCGCTTCTCTTTGTGCAACTTTTTTTGCATAAAAACTATGCTTTTGTATCAATAAACACAGCGTCTACAAACCAAAGTTTAAATTGAGTTTGTAAACGCCGCTTTAATTTTACCAACTGTACGTTGCGCTTAGCGTATATTGCTCACCGCGCCCTGGTGTACCAGGTATTTCTTCAAACGACTCATCCCATACGTTATCTGCCGCTAAAGTAATAAATAAATTGCTTATCTGAAGCGGGGTTATTTTAAGCGTGAGTTGGGTAAAAAGCGCGTTGTCGTCGCCGTTTCTAAGCGCGTTTTTGTGTTGTGTACGCCATTCGTTATCTATTCTAAATTCTAAAATATCAGTTGGGTTATACACAGCGCCAAGTGTTAAACGGTGATCGGGGAAGTTTAACGCGTAAAAACTGGCATCAATATCGGCAGCGCCGTAGTTCTCTGATTTATGTAAATAGGTGTAGCTAGCAATAAGTTTTGCAGTATCAAAGTGCTTAGTCGCTAAAAATTCAACCCCAGCAGTATCAATATCAACCGGGTTTGCAAAGCGCGCAGAGGTAGAGTCAAAATTAAAGGTCCAATCGGTTAAGTTATTATCTTTTCTATAAAAAATAGCCGAGTTTAACTGCCAGCTTTGCTCTTCAAGTAATAAGCCTAGCTCTAAGTTTGAAGTCGTTTCGCGTTCAAGGTTGTAGTTACTTCTAAATAACCCGCCAGAATCGCTGCCGCCAATAGCTGTGTAGCCTGCAACTTGACTCGCCTGCGCGTATGATAAATAAATACTTTGCGCTGTGCCGTCACTGTTTTGGGTGTTTAAGGTTATATCACCAATAGCTGATACTTCAGCATCATCGCGATTTGTATCATCATACGCAGCGCCTAAACGAAAGATAAGCTGCTGATTCTCTTTTAAAGCCATTGTATATTGGGGCAATACACTCAGCTTGTAATATTTTCGTGAGGTAAAGTTGTTTTCAAGTGTTGTTGATTCAATCGAGTCATCAATAAATTGTGCTGAGTAATTAATTGCAAACGCATTGCTTTGTGCATGGCGGCCCGAAAGAGCAAGCGATTTAACCTCGCTTTTATGAAACGCTTCGAATGCACTTGGGTTTTCGCGCGAGTAAATATAGTGATCGTCATGGGTACGGTAATACGCCGATACTTCAACATTACTGTTTTCAGCGTAATTTTGTTTGTGATTAAGCATCCAAAGGCGGGTTTCTAAATCTTCAGTTTCGTTAACGCCAAAGGGAGTGTATAAATTGGGCCAGCCAAAAAACTTATCTTGCGAGCCATAAAATAAATCGGTTTGGCTATTCTCACTTGCCAATTGCACGCGAGCTGAGGCGCGCGAAAAGTCATGGTCACCATTATCAATAGTGCCATCACTTTGCGAGTGAGAATATTCACCTTCAAAACCTAATGTATAGTCAGCTAAGCTATCAAGTTGTGTGTTTTTAGCAGCATGAATGCTTTGAAGATTAAAGTCGTTCGTACCAGTACCAAGCGATACACTACCGCCAGTAATAATCGGTTTCCAACCAAACGAAACTGTACCTACAGAGCTGTTCATACCGTACAGTGCATTATCAGCACCGGTTAAAACTGCTGGGCCGCTTAGCATTTGCGGTGCAATGGGAATTTCAGCAAAATAATGGCCAGATTGCGGGTCAAGCAGGGTAGCACTGCCTACTCTAAAGCCGGTGTTTTCAAAAATACCGCCACGAATAGTTACATCAGCTTGTGCCTCAGCCATATTTCGTGATTGAAGATCAACACGTGGGTCGTACTCTAAATTAGAAATAGGCGAGTCAAATGTACCTACAGGCAGTTTATTCGCAGTAGGCGAAGCCTCCACTGTTATTTGCTCGATTGAAGACTCATCAGATAACGTATTAGCATAAGCAAATGGAGTAACGCTGCATAATAGTGCAGGCAATATAATGTATGGTGTGCGGTTCATGTGTTTCTCGTCGTTTTTTTATTTGTAGCTGCGGTTACAATTAATTTCAAAGCTCATATTTGAGCATGATAAAATAGCCAAATATAACCGCAGTCATTTTGTGCGCGATTGTACATTAATTTGTTAATATCTGCATTTGATAACCATTCACACTTTTCTCATCAGGTAACATTTATAATGAATACTAAAGAACATAATACTATTTACTTTGCTGGTGGGTGCCTATGGGGCGTACAAGAGTTTATGAAGCATTTGCCAGGTGTTGTTAGCACACAGGCAGGGCGCGCTAATGGTTTAAGTAAAACTACAGATGGCGAATACGATGGTTACGCAGAATGCGTAAAGGTAATTTTTGACCTAAACGCCGTTAGCCTAAATAAGCTGTTTGACTACTTTTTTGAAATTATTGACCCATACAGCATTAATAAACAAGGGGATGACGTAGGCCCTAAATACCGCACTGCTATTTACAGCAAACACCAAAGCCATTTAGAGGCAGCAAACAACTATATCAAAAAGCGCAGCGATGCCGATAAAATTGTAGTACAGGTAGAGCCGCTAACTAATTACGTACCAAGCGATCCTGAGCATCAAGACCGTTTAACCAACCACCCAGATGACTATTGCCATATACCTTTTGAGTTATTGTATAAGTATAAATTGTCATAGAGTTATACTTAGATTACAGGTTACTCAGGCCTTTCAAAGCGATACAATTTAAACGAGCCAGTTTGAAGAGTTGTACCTTTGTGGTTTGAATACATATAGCCTTTGAGTTCTCGGTTGTCTTTATGAATAATTAGCTTATTTGCGAAGAGTGGATTGCTGGTAGTGATTTTCAGTACGTTGTCTATTTCTTGAATATCTTGTGGCATAAAAGTGGTGCTGATTATGTCATTGGTTCCACTTGCAAAATAGGTGAAATATGACTCTTTATTTGGGTGAAATTCAATACTTACGAGTTTTTGATTGCCGTCTAAATTTAATAATCCTACCCAAAAACCATATAAACCTGACTTTTCTATAGCTGCTAATTCATCTATTCTAGAGCGGTATTTATCTATGAATGTATGGACGGTAGATTGCCTTTCTTGTTTTTCCAACCGGTAAGTTTTTGACATGACAAAATCATCGTCTGCATTAGAATAAATTTCTAACACCTCAAATGAATTATCTAAATAACGGCTTAAAATTAATGTAAATTGCAGATGCTCTTTATTAGGGCTAATGAGTTTGATAGTGCAATTAATGCGATTGCATTTAATATCGTTATCATTAAACGCAATTGATTTATTTCTATGAAATGCACTGGCGATATTTGCAATGATTAAACGGTGTTCTCCGTTTTCTTTTATTTCCAGTACATTGTATTCGAAATTATCTTTGTAAATGCCTTGCCACAAACCTGGAGTTAATTTTAAATTTTCCGCATGTGCGGGGAGCGAAGCAAAAAAGACGAACAGAGTGACTGTAAAATATTTTAAAAATGCCAAGGTATGAGTCCTTTATTAACAAAAAAGCTCACATTTTGTGAGCTTTTTAAAAACTAACTTTAAACTTACAGCTGCTTTTGCGGCGGGAAGTTGCTTAAAATATTAGCGACTGTTTCTTTAATTGATGCTTCGCGTTGCTCAGGCGATTGTTTTTTCTTTAAACGGCCTTCTTTTGCGCCGCGCCATACAAGCTGGTTTGATTCGCGGTCAATAATATCAATTACTAACGTACCCACTTCGTATTCACGGGCGCTAATATCGCGTTGAAAACCCGTACCCCAGTATCCCCAACGTGCGCCGTAGCCTACGTTAAAGCTGTCTACTTCTAGCTCTTTATCTACCGATGCATGGTAGTTAATTAGTACGTCAGCTTGGGCTGGGTCTACTAAGCTCATACCTAATGTTTGGCTAAGCTCTTTATTAACGGCAGTACGTACACGTTTTTCCATTAAGCCGTTAATTTGGTAGTTTGTGGTGTCTTTGGTTAGGCTCGCGTTTTCTACCCAAGCAAATGTTTTAAAATTACTAAAGTTGGCTGATTTGTCGTAATCCCAGTCTGGGGTTTGCGTACAGGCTGTAAGTAATGTCAGCGCTGCAACAATAAGTATATTTTTCATTACCTTTGCTCCAATAAAATGCGTTAATTTAAAATAACACACATCGTTTAAATGTGTATTAGTTTAACGTCCTATATTTTAGTTTAGTTGGTTTGCCTTAACGGCCAATTAATTGTGTTCAACTTCAATCCAGTCTTTTTCGTCTACCCAGTTTTGGGCGCCATCTTTTACTGAACGAATAGGTACAATGTAATCACAGCTTACCTGCGGTTTAACCGAGGCAAAAATTGGCACAAAGCCAAAGCTCAGTGCCGTTTCTATGATTGCTTTTTGGTTTTGCGGGTCAATGTCGGCCGCTTCATCAATATAAATAGGTATACGGTAAAGGTTTTGTTCCTGATCGCTTAATAAGTAACGAATAAACAACATGCCACATAATAACTTAATAGTAATACGCGTCCCGTTTGAGCCAGCTGAATCGATTTTTTCAAAGTGCTCGGTTTCACCTGCGCGGTTAACCACTTCAAAACGAATATCAAATAAGTCAGTTAATGTAAGGCCTGCTTTGTCGGAGGCAAGTTTTATTAGGTGATCTTTTGCTTCGTTTACCGCGCTTTCGCTGTAAGGTTCTTGGCTTAATAAGTCAAGGGTGTCGCCTTGTTCAAACTGATGCGACGTGCTGATGATGGTATCAATACTATCAACCAGCATTTTGCGCGGTATTACGTTAATTTTAAACGCTTGAAGGTTAGAAATACGGTGCTGGCTTATCCCTTTATTAAAGCTGTTCATTTCGCGGCGAAGTCGGTCTAAGTCTTCACGCAAGCCTTTAATTGTTGCGGCTACTTCGGTTAGGGCTACGCGACCTTGGCGCTCAACGGCATCGCGTTCGTTATCAAGGTTATGAAACGCGCTAATCAACTTTTGGTATTTAGTAAATTCGTCGTTTTCGTTATCGAACTTAGTAATACCCGCGTTATATACATGCAAATAGGTATTACGTACGTTTATGTCAAAGTTGCGCAGCTCTTGGCAGTCTTTATTAAAGTGATGTACTAAGTCGCTTAAGTTATCAAAGTCGACTGTTATATCAATCATATACGGGGTTACTTTACCGCTGTATAAATCAAGCGTGTGGTCAATTCGCTCGCTTTTAACTTGGCGTAGGCGCTCGGTTTGGCGATTAATTTGCTCTTGCTTAGATTTAATTAACGAGCGCCTGTCTGCAATTGAGCCACTATTTTTTTGAATGTCTTGCAGGTAGTCGTCAACTTGTTCGCGCTCTGCTAATAACTGCTCTTTTAGCATGGATTGCGCTTCTACCGACTGCTGCATTACCTCAAATTGCTCTAAGCGTTTTAGTGAGCTCTCTGCGCTCATTAGCTCATCGTAAAGTGCATCTTTTTCTTTTTGTTTATCGGCCACGTTAGCGGCTACTTCGCGCTGTTGTTTAAACTCTTTTAACGAGCGTTCCAGCGCGTCTAGCTGAGCGCTAAGCTGGGCTTTGTTTTCGCCGCTTTGCATTTGCACTGGCGAGAGTTTTTTAAGTTTAATGCTTGCCCCTGGTAGGGTTAGTACACCGCCTTTAACGTTTTCGCTTAATAGCGATAAAAATTCCCCAAAGGCGTCTTCATCATCAATGGTTATATCGCCATTGCTGGTGGTGGCAAACGAGAGAATATCGGGGTTTAAAATGCGCGATATTTCTTCGACTTCTTTAAGTGATAGGTCTTCGCGCATTCGAGTAAACAAATTAAACTCAAGGTTTTTAAGCTGCAGTTTTAAGCTTTTAATTTGTTTTTGGGTCTCGCTAATGCGGTAATCAAGCGTGTGTAGGCTTTGCCCTTGTGCGCTGGTAATAGAGTGCGAAAGTGACTCGTAGTCTTGCTTAAGTTGGCCAAGGTTGGTTTTAAGGGTGGCTTTATTTACCAGTTCAAACTCGCTTTTAAGAGCGCTGTAATCTAAAAACCATTGCTCAATTTGGGTTTGCCTGCGTTCTATATCGCGCGATTGCTGTACGTATAAGCTTTGTTTTTGCTCAAACTCGTGTTTTTCGTGCTCTATGTCTTCAAGGGCAATGGCTAGTTCGCTTAGTTGCTCTTCTTGGTAGGTATCAAAGTCTATTAATGCTTGATCAATTTTAGGCGCGTAGGCTGCTAACTTACCTTTAAGTACGGTTTGGTTTTCAAGCATTGATTCAAGCGCTGTTATTGGCTCTTGCATTGATTCAAGCGCTTTTAATTCGCGTTTAGCGCGATTTACTTTATCAAACGAGCGACGCCATACTTCGTAAAAGTCCACTTTAGAGTTAGACATATGGCGTTCAAACACACGTAGCATAAAGCGTTTAACATCGCTTGCACCCAATTTGTGTAAGTTAAGAATACGCCTAAAAATTTCTTTATAAATGGCGGAGTCTTGCACGTTATTAAGCGGGATCATTTTTAAATTAATGTCGCCGTCAAAAGGGGTTGCGCCGCCGGTAAGCAGGGCGTTTAGCTCTTGTGCTTTAAGCTCTATAGGGTTGTAACCTTGCGTTTTTAAATGATTAAACAGCTTGGTAAACTTAATAATGGTATTACCTTGCGTGTACTGCGCTAAATCAAGTTTGCCTTGATAACAAAAGTACTGGTGCGCGTAACCGGCTATTTTACCAAGGCCTGCTACACCAATAACCACCGAGCCATGGGGGAGGTTGGCTTCAAGCAAAATGTACGACTGATCTGATGAAAAATAAAATTTACGGGTTTCATCTAAATCGTGCCCGTCCCATTCGGTTAGGCGCAAATCGTTTATTAGCGGAAATTGTAGGGCGTTAATAACCGAGCTTTTACCGGTATTGTTTGGTGCACAAATAGAGCTGCTTTTATCAAGCGGAATAACACACTTTGCATAACCTGCGGTATTAAGTAGGGCGAGTTTACTTAGTCCGTATAAGTTTTTCATTGCTCGTCCTCTGTAATGTAGGTTTCTTCGTTTACTTCCATAAGTGCATCAATATAGCGGTGAATAGGTGCTTGTAGCATAAAGCCGCCTTCTACTTCGCGGGCAAGGCCTAAACGTACCATGCGCAGGTATACGTCTTTTCGTAAATCTGAGCCCGAAAATATCTCAAGTTGATCAAACAAGTGTTTATTAATTTGCACTAAGGTTTGCATCAGTTCTAAATCGTTTACTTCATCAAATAGGGCACGCATTGGGTCTTTACCCGTATTGGCAAAATGCTCAATTAAAATGTAAATAGTCAGTGCTATAGCACGGGATATTTTCCCCATGTTTGGCGTGCTTTCGTCGCTGGCAAAGTAGTAAAAGCCGCGGCTGTCGTGTTTTAAATCGTGGCCAAGGGCGTTAAATAAGGCGCTATAAGATTCTATGTGCTGGTCAAGCTCTTGCCACATTACGTTGTCTTGTTCGCAAATATGGTAACCCGCACCTAATTTTTTATTAATGGCTTGTAGGTGCGTAAGCTCGTCTAAGTTTATATGTGTCATGTGTTACTCGTCTGCCTGTGTATCTGGCTGAGGCGCAGAATTAAATGGGTATAACGAAAAATGCTGGCCGGCAATTTTTACGCGTGTTTTCTCATCGCTTTGGCTAATGTGAATTTCACTGTCGCTGACTAGTTTTTGATATAAAAATAGCATTTCGTCGGCGTCTAATTCTGGGTAGCTTTCATCTAAAAATTGCAGCAATGGCTGGGGCTTTTTACGTTTTTTATTAAAGCGTTTTGCAAAGCTTGTTTTAACATCGTGGTAATCAGGAATGTTTGGCGTAACAAATGCCGGCACGTCTTGTTGCTCTGGGAGTTGGTATTCTTCGTGTTCAAATTCTACCAAGCTTGCCATATAGGCAACTATATGACGCTGCTGGCCAAGCGAATAGCGCTGCGCATCGCTTACAAAATTTGGTTGTACCGCGCTTAGCATGTTGTCTACGCCATTTTTACGCACAAGGCCAAGCACTTTTGCTGCTTGGCGGGTAATTAGGTTATTACGGCGTAGCTCTTCACGCAGTGGCATAAGCATATCGGCACTTTTACGTAAGCTTTCTCGGCCAACTAAATGCATTTCGAGTATACGTGTACGCAATTGCTCAAGCATACGCTTGTCGTTGTAGGCTTTGCCTGAGCGTTCAATGTGCTCTATTTGCTTACTTATTTGCTGCTCAATAAGTGTAAAACAGGCATGAAAGTCACCGCGAATATCGACCATTTCAAGCATCGGCTCTATGTATTCATCAAAGGCTTCTATTACCGCTTTGTAGCGCTTTTGCAAAGATTGCACCGCGTGATCAGATTTAGCTTGCTCAACAATGTTTAAAATTGCGTTTTCGTTGTGCGCGTAAAGCTTCATTATTTTACGCACCCGATCATCCATAATGCGGCTATAGCGGCGTAAATCGTCATAGTCTTCTATTTCACCGGCATTATCTAAACGGTTTCCTAGGCGTGCTAAATCATCAACCAAAACGCTAATTTCTTGTGCTAAACCTAGGTGTTCTTCTTGTAATAAAAAGGTCGCAAAATCGGCAATGGCGCGGTTTATTTCAAGCTGGGATGATTTAGCCAATGGAATAAGTATATCTTGATTGAGCAAACGATTTGTTTCTTTGTAAATGCGCTCGTTTGTCCACGTGGGCTGTTTTTGCTTAATGGCGTTTTGCACGTCTTTGAGGCTAAAGTCGGCCATTTTAAAACGTTTAAATAATAGCTCTAAAACACCCCAGTGTTCGCTAAGGGTATTAAGCAGCTTTTTAGCTGGGATCATAATGCGGTGATACATCCTAGTAATGAGTTAACTACACTTAAAGCAGAGCGTAGTTTTTATATTTTTATAATAAAAAGTACTCGTTATTAACTGGCTTAATTTACACATTTTTTTAGCTGGCGTACAGGCGAGTTACATTAAGCGCTGTAAAAGTAGCCAGCAATGTAAACCCGGGCTAAATTATTCGCGTTATATTAACTAAAACACCTTGACAGCTAGACGTCTAAACGATAACTTTCAAAGCCCCGCCACACAGTGGGGTTTTGTTTTATTAGCCACAGGTTAATACAACATTCAGAAGAGGTGCGATACTTAGGTATTTAATGGTAGGTGACGAACGCCCATAACCATTAAAGAGGGAAGTACTCGCCGAGGAAAACAAGGTTACGTCAACCGTGTTTTTCGGTTTATGGGGCTGAATCCCCAAAACTGTCACCAACTTAGGTGGAGAGCTTCTGGCAGTGGACACATCTTATTTGCATTCCTTTGCCAAGTTCTTCTTGTTTTTTAGCGGTTTGGATACCGCGAAAGGAGACGAAATGACTACCCAATCAGTGCCACAAACAGTATCAGGCGCAAAATCAGATTACATCGTTGCCAAATTTGGCGGAACCAGTGTTGCAAACTTTGAAGCGATGAGTCGCTGCAGCGAAATTATTGTTGCAGATAAAAGCGTACGTATTGTAGCTGTGAGCGCCAGTGCAGGCGTAACTAACCACTTAGTTGCACTGTGCAAACCCGACCTTAGTAAAGAGCAGCGCCAAGCACACATAGATGGCGTATTGGCTATTCAACAGGCTATTTTAGATGAGCTGTCGCTTGATGCCGATTTAGCGGTGGGTTTTAACGAGACGTTAAAAGCGTTTCAAACGTTAGCCCTTGAAACACTCACCACTGATCAACAACACGATGAGCTGCTTAGCTTTGGCGAACGTTTATCGTCTTATTTATTTGCTCAAGTGCTGCGCTTAAAAGGCTTAAATGCAGATAGGTTTGATGTACGCAAAGTGCTTAAAACAGACAGCCAATTTGGTAAAGCAACGCCCGATGTTGCGGCCACTGCACAAGCTGCTAAAGACCTGTTAATTCCGTTATTAGATGAGCAAGTAATAGTTACACAAGGGTTTATTGGTAGTGATGAATTTGGCCAAACCACAACGCTTGGCCGTGGTGGCTCTGACTACAGTGCGGCGTTATTAGCAGAGGCTATTAACGCTAAAAGTGTACACATTTGGACCGATGTAGTGGGTATTTTTAGCACCGACCCGCGTTTATGCGCTAAGGCAACGCCAATTGCTCGTTTAAGCTTTGATGAAGCCGCAGAAATGGCGACATTTGGCGCAAAAGTATTGCACCCTGCAACTATTTTACCAGCAAGCCGTAGCCATATTAATGTATTTGTAGGCTCTAGCCGCGAGCCAGAGCGCGGAGGAACGTGGATTGAGCGTGAAAAATCGCAGCAGCCAGGTATTCGTGCCGTTACGCAGCGTAAAAACCAAATATTGCTAACGCTTAAAAGCCCAGAAATGTTATTAGCAAGTGGCTTTTTGGCCCGTGTATTTACTATTTTAAGTGAATTTAATATATCGGTAGATTTAGTTACTACCTCAGAAATTAGTGTTGCCATAACCCTAGATAACGCGCCTAATGCCTCGCGACCTGAGCTTGAGCAAGCGTGTTTAGATAAATTGGCCGAATTTTGTCATGTATCGGTTGAAAATAACTTAACCTTAGTGGCGCTTATAGGGTCTGAAATACAGCTACGCCAGCACGAAATGAACTTAATGAACGTATTAAAAGAGTTTAATATTCGATTAATTTGTCATGGTGCAAGTAAGCACAACTTATGCTTTTTAGTAGAGCAAAGCGAATCAGATACCGTGGTACAAGCAATACACAGCCGCTTATTAGAAAGCGCTGCTTAAGCTTTTAAAGCCAAGTTATTCAGTATCCAAGTTATTAAGTATAAAGCACCGCCAGTCGGTGCTTTTTTTATGCGCCACGCTTATATCAAACTCCTCATTGGCAACCGTTATGCTGTTACTCGATGCTGTAAGGTTTAACAAAGAAAATTCATCAAATACATTTGGGCTAAGCAATTGCGCTATTGGGCGGCTAGTTGCTTTAGCGAGTGCCTCTTTTAAGGTCCAAATTCTAAAAAAGCGGTGGGCTTGCTCTTTTATAGCCAAAGGCGCGGTAATTAAGGCAATTTCAGCCTTATGATAAAAATGCTTAGCGAGCTTTTCGAATGGGCGTTTTAAGTTAATTTTTTCAATATCAAAGCCGAACTCCGCCTTAGTAACATTAAGTGCAACGCCAACTAAGCCATGCGAGTGCGAAATACAGGTATTTATAACGGTGTGGTTTATATGGAGCTGCAGTTTTGAGCATTCTTCATTAAAGTGGGTGCTCATTTTATTAAGCGGTATGTGTGCGTATTGGGGCTGAGTATGCTTTGCAAGTTGCTTTAGTAATATGCGCGATGCTAGATATTCTTGCTTTGCTTGCATGCGTTTACGACGATTTATAACCCTTAGCTCAAATGGGCTTAGGTACTGGGTTAAATCAAGGTGTTCTAAATTAAGTGTGTTGGCATTAAACACTAAAATAGTATTGTTGCTAGGGGATAAATCGCTATAAAAAGAGGGAGCAATACTTAGGGTGTTTTTAAAAAAGTGGTTAGTCATACGCGCTTAAAATAAGTGAGTGCTGTAATTATGAGCGGTTAACAGCGCTTATTTATGCCAAAAGCAATTTTATTACTCAGTTGGCATTAAATATGGTTTAATTCACAATAATCAAAGAATAACAGAATTTGTAGATGTATGGCACAAGTGCGTGATGGATTTCAAAGCCGTTTTGGTTTTGTTTTAGCCGCTGCAGGCGCAGCAGTGGGTTTAGGTAATATTTGGGGTTTTCCTACGCAGGCGGCCAACCATGGTGGCGGTGCATTTTTATTGGTTTACTTTGTAGTTATATTTTTACTTGCGCTACCTGCGCTTTATACCGAACTTTATTTAGGCCACCAAGCGCAAGCAAACCCAGTAAAAGCATTGGGTAATGCGTGGCAAAATACCAACAAAAAAGTAGGGGCTGCCGCAGGATATATTGGCCTTGCGGGCGCTGTGATTATGCTTAGCTTTTATTCTATTGTAGCTGGTTGGATGCTCTCTTACGCCATAGAGCCTATTACTACATTCTTTGGTTTTACCGCCGTAAGCGAGTTTTTACACAGCGACTCTATGGTGCGTAATTTTATATTTACGCCGCTTATGCTTATTTTAACCGCCAGTATTATTTTAAAAGGGGTTAAATCTGGGATTGAAACCTGGTCACGCCGTTTAATGCCATTGTTATTGGTGCTACTAATAGGCTTAATTTTTTATATAGCCAGTTTAGAAGGCGCCAGCGAAGGGTTTGCTGCTTATTTAATTCCTAATTTTAGCCAAGTGCTTGACCCAAATTTAATCATTGCTGCAATGGGGCAGGCGTTTTTCTCGCTCTCATTAGGGGTTGGCTGCATGATGATTTATGGCTCGTACCTGCAGCCAGATGCAAACCTGCCAAAACTAACTGCAAGCGTTGCACTGCTTGATACCAGCGTGGCATTTTTAGCAGGTTTACTGATAGTGCCTGCAATTTATGTAGCGCAGCATAACGGGGTAGAGGTGTTTAGCGGCGGAAAACTTATAGGTGAAGGGCAGCTTATATTTGCTATTTTGCCTGAGCTTTTTAGTACCATGGGCGAAATTGGCTTACTAATTGGGTTACTGTTTTTTGTACTTATGTCGATTGCATCGGTTACATCGACTATTTCTACCACAGAAATACCGGTAGCGTTTTTAGTAGAAAACCACCGCGTAGATCGTACTAAAGCAACGTGGGCCGTTAGCCTAGTGGTGTTAATATGCGCTAGTGCAATAATATTAAACTTTGAGTGGTTATTTGGTTTAGTAATCATGCTATTTACTCAGTACCAACTGCCACTTATGGGGCTGTTTTATTTTATAACCGCAGGTTGGATGTGGAAACGCGGTAATAAGCTTCATAAAGCCAGCACCGGCACGCATTACTGGTTTGCTCAATACATTCGTTTTGTGTGCCCAGTATTAATGACTCTTGTTTTTGCAAACGTTGCGTTTGGCTAAAGTATTTTAAGCTTTACCCGTTATGTAAATAGCAAAACGGGTAAAGCTAAATTAATGGGCCGCGGCTTTATAAAACCTCATTGGTTAAAGGTCTATGTTCATTAATTTCTATTGCGTTTTGTATGGTGGTATTGGCAATTTCGTTAAGGGCTTCTTGAGTAAAAAAGCCTTGGTGGCCAGTTATTAATACGTTTTTAAAACTAACTAAGCGCGAGAATATATCGTCTTGGTTTATCTCGTCGCTATGGTTTTTAAAAAATAGCTCCGACTCCTGCTCGTACACATCAAGCCCTAAATACCCTAGCTTTTTAGTTTTAAGCGCATTTATACACGCTTTGCTATTAAGTAGCGCACCGCGCGAAGTGTTAATTAGCATTACCCCAGGTTTCATTTTATTAAATGCATCGTCGTTTATTAAATGGTGTGTTTGCTCATTCAGTGGGCAGTGCAGTGAAATTATATCGCTTTGAGTAAGCAGGGAATCTAAATCGGTGATGGTGTAATTGCCAGGTGTTGCATAAGGGTCGCACACTAAAACATGCGCGCCAAAGCCATTTAAAATATTACAAAGGGCAAGGCCAATTTTACCACAACCTATAATGCCAACTGTTTTGTCGTGTAAGTTAAAGCCTAATAAACCGTTTAAATCAAAGTTGTCTTCGCGTACGCGGTTATAGGCTTTATGTGTTTTACGGCTAAGGGTAAGCATAAGTGCAACACAGTGCTCAGCTACGGCTTCTGGGCTGTATGCGGGCACTCGTAATACCTTAATGTTGTGTGCTTTGGCGGCCACTAAATCAACATTATTAAACCCTGCGCAGCGAAGTAAAATAGTATTAATTCCTTGCTCAGCAAGGTGCTCAATAACGAGGGCGTTAACCGTGTCGTTTACAAATACACACACAGCATCAAACCCTTTAGCAAGCAGTGCTGTTTGCTCATTCAGTGCTTGCTCAAAGTAACAAATCTCTATTTGCAGGTGTTTTTTAATACTGCGCTTAAAAAAAGGCTGCTCGTATTTTTGCGTACTAAAAAAAGCAATGTTCATATTATTTACTCCAAAGCCTAGCTGTTATACCAATGCGCATAATCAAGTGATCTATTTTGAGGATATAAAAACGCGTTGATAGTAAGGCAAAAAATTCGCTATTTAGTTGTTCTCGGCAATTGCTCCTGCATTGCTCTACCTTCTGCATCCATGCAGTCGTAAATGAGAGTTTTTTAACGCAGATAGCGACACGTTTAGCCCCTAAAAATGATTAAGTATTATTGCTGATTGGTATTATACGTAACCTTAACCTAGTTTAATAAAGCATGCTTGAGTAACCACCCGTTTATTGATTTAGAATAATTAAGCGCCTTTTAATGCATTAAAGTTGGGTATTATTTTTGCGTTATTTAAATTATTAGCGTTTAGTGCGCTAGGTAAGTTTGCCTCAATGACCTGTTTAAGCGTTTCGGGCTTGGTGCGCGGCGCATAACGTGCAACGAGCTGACCTTGGGGGTTAATTAAAAACTTGGTGAAGTTCCACTTTACTGCGCGGTTTTGCGAAATACCACGGGTATGCGACTTTAAATAATTAAACAGCGGGTGCGCCTCGGGCCCATTTACCATGACCTTACCAAACACTTTGAACGACACGTCAAATTGCCCTTGATAAAAGTCTTTAATCGCGAGGTTATCAAGCGGCTCGTTTTGGCCAAATTGATGACACGGAAACGCTAAAATAGTGAAACCGCTATTTTTATATTCCTGATAGAGCTTTTCTAGCGAACTTAATTGCACCGAAAAATTACATTTACTTGCTGTATTAACAATAAGTACTGTTTTGCCTTTTAGCTGGCTAAGCGCAAAGCTTTCGCTGTTGTACAAAGGGGCACTAAATTGATAAATACTATCCATGGTTACCTACTTATTTCCTTACGTTGGAAATTTATAAAGGCTTAATTCGCTTTTTAAGCAGCCGATTGACATAATCGGGCATAGTTTCTAAGTTAGCAGGAAAATAAGGCACTTTTATGTCAATCAATGTTGCATTTATAGGTTTAGGGGTAATGGGTTACCCAATGGCAGGGCATTTAGCAAAAGCGGGCTTTAATATGTGTGTATATAACCGCACTCAAGCAAAGGCGCAAAGCTGGGTAGATGAGTATGCAGGAAGCTTTGCTACCACGCCGCGAGAAGCTGCTAATAATGCTGATATTGTATTTATGTGTGTAGGTAATGACGATGACTTACGTGCGGTTGTTTACGGCGAAAATGGTGTTTTAGCGGGGATGGCCGTTAATAGCATTTTGGTTGACCATACAACGACATCGGCCGAAGTAGCCCGTGAAGTAGCAGAAAAAGCAGCCCTGCAAAATATAGATTTTATAGACGCGCCCGTATCTGGCGGACAAGCAGGTGCTGAAAACGGCGTGCTTACAGTCATGGCTGGCGGAAACGAAGCTGTTTTCACTAAAGTGCAACCCGTAATGGCAGCATATAGCCGTTTTAGCCAGTTATTAGGCGATGTGGGCGCAGGGCAGTTATGTAAAATGGTTAATCAAATTTGTATTGCCGGCGTAGTGCAAGGCTTAGCCGAAGGCTTACACTTTGCCAAACAAGCAGGGCTTGACGGTGAAAAAGTAATTGAAACCATTTCAAAAGGGGCTGCGGGTTCGTGGCAAATGGAAAACCGCTACAAAACAATGTGGGCAGGTGAGTACGAGTTTGGTTTTGCCGTAGATTGGATGCGCAAAGATTTAGGCATCGCGCTTGATGAAGCTAAAAACAACGGCGCTACGTTACCTATGACTGCAACGGTTGATCAATATTACGCCGACGTACAAGCGCTTGGTGGCGGCCGATACGATACATCAAGCTTACTAGCACGCATTGAAGCACTGCATAAAAAATAACGTTTTGAGTATATCAATGTAAACGCCAAACTTGCGTGATGGGCAAAGCCTATAATAATTTAAACAAAAACGCGACGCTTTAGTAATTAAAGCGTCGCGTTTTTATATGCGCTATACAAATAAACTGAAAGAAAATTACATGCTTTGCGCGTAGTTATACAAAGCCTTTAAAATGGTCAGATTTTTTTCGCTGTCGTCGTGCTCATGGGCCAAGTTTTCAAGGGTGATCATAAAATCTTGTGCGCTAATTGAGGGTTGATCTTCTCCGTGCATTAACTTGTTTTGGCAATACTGACGCCATTGGTCAAGCTCTTGCTGGTTGAGCGTTTCAGGCCAGTTTCGCGCGCGGTATCTAAACAGTAATGTATTGAACTTTTTATCTTCAAAATCTAAATTTAAGCCCGCTAGCTCGTCTGGTTTAGCATCGCGAATAATCGCAAATTTAGCTTTGTCGGCATGGCTTGTAAAGCCATCGTAAAGTAAGTAATCAACGTTAGTGGTTGCGCTGTAATCTCCTTTTTCATTAAACACTTCGGTTACTTTATCGCGAAGCTCGGTATTGGCTTTTAAAATAGCTAAATTAGCGAGGCATTGCTCGCGGTCAATGCCTAAACGGGCTGCATTTTCAGGTAATAACGTTTTAGCAGGCGCTAAAATAGGGCACTTGTTTAAATGCACCAGTTTTAAACCAACAGGTAAATCGCCCTCGGCTAAATCAACGCGTTTGGTGTATAAACGTTTACGTAACTCTTCTACGTTTAAATCAAGCAATACTTGCGGGTTTTGGGTTAAATCAAAACATATAACGGCGTTTTTATTTACCGGATGAAAGCTCATAGGCGCTACCCACGTAGTACAGCCCTGCGTTGCAGGAATACGCGATGATGTGTGTACCAGCGGCGTCATGTTAAATACATCAACTAACTCACCAAGCGCTTTTTTATTACGCAGCCCAAAAAAGAAATTATAAAGCTTTGGTTGTTTTTCTTTTATAAGTTTAGCCAGTGCAATAGTGGCAGTTACATCGCTTAGCGCATCGTGAGCAGCGGCGTGTTCAATGCCATTAGCTACCGTTAAATGTTCAAGCTTAAAGCTCGGGCTGCCGTCTTCTTTTAACGGCCATTCAATCCCCTCAGGGCGCAGCGCATAACACGCACGTACTAAATCAATAATATCCCAGCGGCTGTTATTGTTTTTATATTCGCGCTCGTACGGGTCGTAAAAGTTACGATAAAAGCTATAACGGCTTACTTCGTCATCAAAGCGAATACTGTTATAACCAGCCACACAGGTGTTTGGCGCACTAAATTCAGCGTGAATTTTGGCTATAAACTCAGCCTCAACCAAACCTTTTTGCATCGCCACTTGTGGCGTAATACCGGTAATTAAACATGCCTCAGGGTGAGGCAAGTAATCCGCTTGCGGCTTACAATATTCAATAAGCGGCTCGCCAATTATATTTAAATCAAGATCGGTACGAATTCCCGCAAACTGGCTCGGCTTATCCTTTTGTGGGCTTGCTCCCCACGTCTCGTAGTCGTGCCAGTAGATTGTTGCTTGATTTTGCTCTTGATATGCCATGCTGAAAACCCTGAGTAGTTAACTTATAAACGCCTAAATACGCGCCAAGTTACTAAAATAATGAATTATTTAGATTATGGCATATGGGCGAGAGAGTTTATAGGTTTGGGGGATAAATCAGTATATAGCTAAGTCGTAGGCAAGAAGTGAACTCATTAGTTTATTTTTGCTGATTCTGATATATTTAAAATACGAAAACTAGGGACAGCTAAGATATGAACGCTAAATCAAGTACTAAGGAAAATTTACCAAAAATTAAAGAAGACTTTTTACCTTTGGTGCAAAATTTACTTCAATTAAGTGATTCTGAAAAAGCCTATAATTATAATTATGAGTTTACAAATTTTCCAATTGACGATAAGGGCGGTGCTTTTTCGGTTAATAATAAAGGTGACCTTACAGGTTTAATATTAAAGACTACTGAAAAACCTAATTTAGACTGGGATTTAATATTAAAATGTAAATTTTTAGAGGTTTTACATTTAGAGGGTTTTAAACTTGAGCATGTTCCAGATGAAGTTTTTGCAATAACAGGACTAACCAATTTAAAGCTTATTAATCTCCAACTCAAAGAGATTTCAGGAAATATTTGCAATTTAGGCTTATTAGAAAATTTAGATATTTCACATAACCAAATATGTGAACTGCCAAATAACACATCAGATCTAATAAATTTAAAAAGCTTATTTTTACAAAATAATAAATTTACTTTTTTTCCTGAAGTAATTTTTAAATTTTTTAACTTGGAGAGTTTAAGTTTAGGTAATAATAGTATTGAATTAATTCCTTCTGATATCGGTTGTCTAAAAAAGCTTTACATACTGGATATAAGCTTTAATCGCATATCAGCATTACCCACTGAAATTCTCGAACTAAAAAGCTTAGCTATTTTAGCGGCTAATGATAACAGTATAAATGCTATACCTGAGGCAATCGGATATTCTGAGGAGTTAGAGTTTTTAAAACTTTCAAGTAATAGAATTAAAAAGTTACCAGATAGTTTATTAAAATTGGAGAAGCTGTTTATCTTTGATATTCAGGATAATTTATTACCTATACCAGATCTTTCTTTTCATGAGCTTAATCCTAAAGAGAAGATACTGACATTATTAGCAATTCAAAACAGTAAATCCTCCCCATTGAAACAGGCAAAGGTTTTAGTTGTTGGTGATGAAAGAGTTGGCAAAACATCAATTATAAATAGGCTGCTTGGTAATCCACATAATGAGAACCAAACGTCTACACAGGGAATCGATATATCGAGTTTAGACTTCAACGAATACAAAGCTCATATCTGGGATTTTGCAGGTCAAGAACTTACTCACCAAACTCATCAGTTTTTTTTGACCGAACGAAGTCTATACCTTTATGTAATAGATGCCCAAAAAGAAGATAACCAAGCCAGAGATTTGCATTGGTTTAATACAATAAAAAGCTATAGTGAAAATTCCCCGATAATTGTAGTTGTGAATCATTTTGACCAAAATTCAAACTACCAGTTTGATCTTCAAAGGTATCAAAATACTTTTCAAGTGGTAGATGTAATTTATACAAGTGCTTGTAATTTAAACTCTCTATCCGAGGACGTTAAGCATAAAATAGGCGATTCAATAGATAAGTTAAATCAGTCTATTTCAAGACAGCTACCAAAACTTCCAGGTATTGAGAGGCAGATACCTGAAAGTTGGCACATTGTAAAAAGTGCAATGGAAACATTTAAAGAAACACATAACGTTATTGAAAAAAATATTTATGAGAATGAGTGTCAAAAAGCTGGTGTATTGGGTTCACCTCTGTAAACAGCGTTACTTAAAATTTTAAACAGTATAGGAACTGTTATTGCTTACCCAAATGATTTTAGGTTAAAACTTACGCAGATATTGAAGCCTGAATGGGTGACAAACGCAGTTTATAAAATAGTCCGAAGCCCCGCTAAAAATCCCGGGTTATATACCGAGGAAGCTATAAGTGAAATTTTAAAAGATGATTATTCACACCCTCAACAGCAATGGCTTATTGATTTATTAATTAAGTTTGAATTGGGATTTCGTGTCTCAAATTTTGATTTATTAATACCTATGAGGCTCCCCTCTGTAATGCCTGAATTTGACAAAAGTCGTTATCAGCAAGGATTAAATATAAGATTTAATTATCATAGAGTTGGTTTATTAAAATCAAACGTACTACCTCAACTTATAGTTCGCATGCATCCATATGTTGACGAAAACACAACTAAGTATTGGAGGCATGGGCTATTTTTGGCCCACGGTGGTTGTCAAGGTGTAATTATTTCGGATGAGCCTAATCAATGTATCGATGTTTATTTATCAACAAGAGATGAAGATGCTAGAGCATTATTGCAATGGCTGCGATCAAATTTACAAAAGATAGAACATTCACAAATACAAGCAAATGAGAGTGAGGTACTTCCTTATAAAGAAGAAATTACGATTTATGATGAAAATTATATTACTCCCATCGGTTATGTAAATTATGAAAAAGTTGAACGTGCTCAAAAAAAGGGCAAAAAGACAATTGAGGTTGAAGTTCAGTATTCTGAAACTGGGAAAGTCGATGATATTGATATTGAGGTAGCTCCACTTCTCGGATTATATAAGGCACCTGAGCTTTCATATAATATTAAGGGCTTAACAGATGTCATTGTAAACATTCTTCTAAGACTTACTGACTTTCGCTCTAAAATAATCAATGAAAAAGAAGATGATATAAATGACAGGCTAAGAGAATCTCTTATTTCTAGTGGTTACTCTGTAAAAGATCAGTCAAGGGGTGGTTTTAGTGGTAGTGCTGTGGGCGTAGGTGAACGCGATTTAGTCATGATGAATCAATTTGGCCAACAAGCTACACTTATAGAAGCTATGTGCTTGAACAGTGTAGTAAAAGAGACAATTAACACTCACTATGACAAGCTTATTAATAACTATAATACACAAGGTAATTCATTTGACTTTTTAATCACCTATGCAAAGGTTAAGAATACCAATAGTTTTTGGGATAAATATCAGCAAAATTTCAAGAATATCCGAGATTACAGTAGTATGCACACAGATAAGTCAGTACTTAAAGTAGGGTACAGCTATATTGAGATGGATGAAAGTACGGAAGGTCGAAGAATAGTTCATATTGTAATTAACTTTGGTGTTAAACCATAGATATTTGAATTGTGTTGCGTAAAGCGAGCATCAGCTTTATGCAATGCATTAGACTAAAGTCTATAAGTTAATTTTCTTCACTTATTGGTTTTGTTTTAATCGTTTGTCGGTTTTGTGTTAATTCTCTAAAGTTAAATTGTCGGCAACAAGCACGACTAACTCAACAGGAATATAATCATGAAAAGCTCACTTATCAAAACCATCGCTCTTGGCTCTTTATTAACTTGCTCAGCTGCTGTAATGGCTGATACAAGTGACTACAAATTAATGGTTATCGAACAAGCGACTGCGCCGCAGCCAATTGAGTAGTCATTTAATAGTTGCGCACTTAATGTTAAGTCAAAAAACTATGCAGAGGCTGAAGCAATTTGTACAAAAGCAATTGCACTTTTAAAAGATGCAGACGGCCCTAAATTTAAAGTACGCCAACTTACGTCATTCGCGTTAAGCAACCGTGGTGTTGCGCGCTTAAAATCAAATAATGACACAGCAGCCATTGCTGATTTGTACGAGGCTAACCAAATGTCTAACAGTAAAATGGTATCGCATAATTTAACACTTGCTAAAGAAGAGCTTGCGCTATAAAAAAGCACTAAACATGCTTTAATTAAGCCAGTGTATAAAAAGCCCATGTTAGGTTTATTCTTAACATGGGCTTTTTGCGTTGCACGGTTAAAAAGTGCAAATCATAAAAGTGGAAACTACTTATTAGGCTTTAAATTTAAGAGAGCTAGATTATGGATGTCACGAGTACGTTGAGTATATTTGAAATTAGCGCGATTTTTTTATCTATAACCGCATTACTTGCTTATATAAATCATCGGTTTATTGGCCTGCCAACCACCATTGGGGTGATGGTTATTTCGCTTTTAGTGTCTATTGCGGCCATATTTTTGGGCTTTTTAGGGTTTGATGAACTTATTGATTACGAAGTCAGCCTACTTGATCAACTCAATTTTACTCATGTATTGCTCGATGGCATGCTCTCAATGCTGCTTTTTGCTGGGGCGCTGCACGTTAATGTAAGTGACTTAAGACGTTATAAATTACCCATAGGTATTTTAGCGTGTGTGGGTACGCTAGTTTCAACAGTGATTATTGCTGCAGCGTTATATGTAGTAGTGCCTTTATTGGGATTTAATTTATCGTTTATATGGTGTTTATTATTTGGTGCGTTGATTTCGCCAACCGATCCGATAGCGGTGATGGGTATTTTACGCTCTGCTGGTGCGCCTAAAAGTATTGAAACCGTAATAGCGGGGGAGTCGCTATTTAATGATGGTATAGGCGTGGTGGTATTTGCGCTTTTATTAGGAATTTTAACCAGTGGTGATATGCCAACTACATACTCAGTGGCTCATACACTCGCTGTTGAAGCGGGGGGCGGTATAATATTTGGTTTAATATTAGGCGCTGCTTTAAATTATTTATTAAAAGCAATAGATAGCTACCAAGAAGAAGTATTACTTACGCTAGCGGGTGTTATAGGCGGTTATGCATTGGCGAGTCACTGGCACTTATCGGGGCCACTTGCGATGGTTATGGTGGGATTAATGGTGGGTAATGATGGCCGTAATTTAGCCATGAGTGATAAAACACGCCACTATGTTGATTTGTTTTGGGAGCTAATTGATGAAATTTTAAATGCCATTTTATTTGTGCTAATTGGCCTTGAAGTGGTAATGATTGTGTACTCAGCTAATTTGCTGGTGGCGGGTGTTTTAACCATTTTAATTGCGCTATGCGCACGTCTTATTGTGGTTGGCCTAACAACAACTATTTTTAATAAACAGCTCGAGCTGCCCAACGGTGCATGGAAAGTGTTAACCTGGGGAGGACTACGTGGCGGTATTTCGGTGGCACTGGTGTTGCAGCTACCTGATGGATCGCAGCGTAATATTTTATTGGCTTTAACTTATGCAGTGGTGGTTTTTTCAATTTTAGTACAAGGCTTGAGCGTAGGAAAAGTCGCCAAAAGCATAAAAACAAAATAAATTTTAAAGATTGATTTTTGTACAGCTTGCTGGCTTGTATGCGTAACTACTGCATAAGATTCGTTTTAAAACCTTTTTTCAAAACAAGCAGTAATTACGCTGGTTTACACGCTGTTAAACATTTAAATTTGTACGTATATTAGACTAAAGTCTATAGGTTAATTTTCTTCACTTATTGAGTTTGTTTTTCTCGTTTGTCGGCGCTGAGCTATTACTCTAAAGTTCAGTTGTCGGCAACAAGCGCGACTAACTTAATTAGGAAAGACAAACCATGAAACGTACACTTTTAAAAACCATCGCTCTTGGCTCATTACTAACTTGCTCAGCAGCTGTAATGGCTGATTCAAGTGACTACAAACTAATGGTTATCAAAACCGCTACTGCTCCATTGCCACTTGAAGAGTCATTCAATAGCTGTGCACTTAACGTTAAATCTAAAAATTACGCTCAAGCTGAAGAAATTTGTACTAAAGCCATTGCACTATTAAAAGATGCACAAGGCCCTAAATTTAAAGTACGCCAGCTTACATCGTACGCTTTAAGCAACCGTGGCGTTGCACGTTTAAAAGCGCATAACGATACAGCAGCATTAGCTGATTTATACGAAGCAGTACAAATCTCTGAAAACACATTAGTGTCTCATAACTTAACTCGCGCTAAAGAAGAGCTTGCCTTATAAAGCAATTTAATTAGCGAGAGTCACAAAAAAGCCCCTACCGATTTATATTTGGTAGGGGCTTTTTTGTGCGTGTAATAAAATTTTTTATAAAACTCACATGTAAATTTAAAAGCGAGAAAGCCCGTATTAGAAAGCTTTATTTTTGGAAATGTTATTAGCGGCAGATGCGGCTTTAGGTCTTAAAAACGTTTAGAAAAAGACCAAAAATAAACAATTAAATATACAAGCAATAGTGAGTTTTTGGCTATAAAGACTCTACACCAATAAAAACGCTGGCTGATATATCAGCCAGCGTTTTTTATTATGTGTTTTTTGCTATTGTATTATGCAGATAAGCCTATACCAATGCGTAATAATACTTAATTAAGCGAATTGGTATTAGATGCTAGTGAAAACAGTTTTTTTTAATTACACAGTAAAAAGAGTGAGTAGTATTAATGGGCTCCAGCAAAAATCAGCTTAATTTAGACTTAGGACAAGAGCATATTACTATCCAACGCCGTTATGAAGCATTAGGCGCAGTTAACGATTTTTTAATTGCGGTGTGGTTTTTAATTGGTAGCTTTTTCTTTTTAAATGAGTCATTAGTTGAAAGCGGTACCTGGCTTTTTATAGCTGGCAGTGCGCAATTAATAATAAAACCTGTATTAAAATTAATGAGTTTAGTTCACGTTAAAAAAGTGTTTCGTTCTAACAATACTCACTAGGCGTTCAGGTATTGTAATTAATAATTTAATGACTATTCACAGCAAAGGTAATGCATTGAAACTACTAAAGTGGACTTTGGGCGCAGTTATAATTTTATTAATAGTGGGTTTACTCATTCCTGAGAAGCTAGTAATTCCTGTGCAAGGCGCTACAAGTAAAGATTGGAATCACAATACGTTTTGGTATGAGCCGTGGGGGCACTCGGGTGTACATAAAGGAATTGATATTTTTGGCGCTAAAAACACGCCTGTGGTTGCTGCAACAAGCGGTATTGTTATTTTTTCAGGTGAACTAAAGCGAGGTGGCAAAGTGGTTGCGGTATTAGGTGCAAAATGGCGAGTGCATTATTTTGCACATTTAAATGACTACAATGTAAGTGCAGGGGATGTAGTTAGCATAAACAGCCAAATTGGTTTACTGGGTGATACCGGTAATGCTGCAGGAAAGCAACCCCATGTGCATTATTCTATATTATCGCTTATGCCTATGCCGTGGCTTTTTACAACACAAAGCCAAGGGTGGAAAAAAATGTTTTTTTTAAACCCACATAAAAAGTTGACTGCTAACTAACTCAGTTTTACTTATAAGTGGGCCGTTACAAATTAACTGCCAACGTAGTTAACTCGCCTGTTTTTGCTGTATTTTTTGAGAACGAAAGAAACGCTATTTAAAGCAGGTGTTAGACTAAAGTCTATAGGTTAGATTTTCTCACTTATTAGGTTTGTTTTTATCGTTTGTCGGGGCAAGAGGATTTATCTAAAGTTAAGTTGTCGGCAACAAGCACGACTAACCAAACAGGAAGATAATCATGAAACGTACACTTTTAAAAACCATCGCTCTTGGCTCATTATTAACTTGCTCAGCTGCTGCAATGGCTGATCAAAGTGACTACAAATTAATGGTTATTGAAGATTCTGTAACAGCCGCACCAGAGTTTGAACAGCCATTCAATAGCTGTGCACTTAATGTAGAATCTAAAAACTACACAGAAGCTGAAGCCATTTGTACACAAGCAATTGCCTTATTAAAAGAAAGCCGTGGCCCACGTTTAAAAGTACGCGAACTTACATCGTTTGCATTAAGTAACCGTGGTGTAGCCCGCATGATGGCCAAAAAAGACACCGCAGGCCTTTCAGATTTATACGAAGCGTATCAAATCTCTAAAAACTCACTGGTATCTCATAATTTAACGCGTGCTAAAGAAGATTTATCGTTATAAATTTATTACTTAGCACTTAAAAAGCCCCTGCAAGTTTATAACTCGCGGGGCTTTTTAGTTTTTATTTTTTAAATTAACCAATGTGAGTTGTTAATTTTTTTAAGCGGGTTTAAGGTGTATCCTCACTTAAATACCTATTTTAATAGGGGGTTTTAAACTTAAAATATGGTAATTACATCATTGCGTGTAAGGTTAACCGAGTATCACAGGTTCAATTGTTTTTAAAAGCGGGATATTTTACTAATGACGATGCGTATATAAAATGCTCTAAGGGTATTAAATTTCTTTATATTTGCGCCTATTTTCATTAAAGTACTTAAAATATAGCAAATTCAGTTAATATTAATCTTTGTAAATAAGTTTATGTTTAATGGCATTTAGCTGTTTTGTGCATTTTTCTAATTAAAACTAAAAATAAATAAGTAACTGCACTTTTAATGGAACTGCGTGATTTTAGCGCAGATAAAAGGATTTAAAATGAAACTTACCTTCAATCGCATTGTTGCATCTTTTTTTGCAGCAACTGTTAGCCTCTCTGTAACCGCCGAAGATATAGAGCTATACGTAAACCATAACGTAGAAACCGATGAAAACCCCCGTGTTGTGATTATTTTTGATACCTCCGGAAGTATGGGAAGTAAGCTTCCTTACAACGGACCTAAAAAAATAGATGCAGCTAAAGATGCCATGACCCAACTGGTTAATGATAATAGCGCCATTGACTTTGGTTTAATGCGTTTTAATGGTAACAACGGTGGTTATATTATGGCTGGCTTAGGCTCATCACATGACACTATTTTAGGCCAAATTGAAAAGCTACCTGCTAGCGGTAACACCCCCGTTACAGAAACCTTATGGGAAGCCTACCTTTATATGACAGGCCAAACCGTTTGGTATGGACAAAATACCAATCAACGTGACTTTAGTGTAGAGACCAATGACAACCTTTTAACACCCCCTGATTATATATCGCCGTTTAGACAGGCATATGGTTCGCAAGAGCGCTGTGATAATTCTATAAATTTAATATTAATGACCGACGGCGACCCTACTCAGGATAATAACCGTAATGACGATATTAAAGATTTATACAAGCAAAAATTTGGTTATAACCCAAGTAAAACAAGTAACAGTTATTTAGCGGTATTAGCGCAAATAATTCATGGTACACAAGACGTTGAAATAGATCTTTACGAAGACACACCGGAAGTAGCAGACACAGGCCGCGTATTTACTATTGGTTTTGGTAGTGGCATGAGTAGCAAAGGTAAAACGCTTCTTGAAAAAACCGCTGAACTAGGTGGTGGCGAGTACCTTCACGCAGATACCTCAGCAGAGCTCTCTGAAGCATTAAATAATACTATTTCTAGAATACGCGAAGTAAACGATAGCTTTTCATCGCCTACGGTTGCCAGTAATAACGTTGACCAAACCCGCAGCCGAGAAGCAATCTATTTTGCTATGTTCTATCCTGAGACCGGGGCTCGTTGGGGCGGCAATTTAAAAAAATTAGTTATGTCGGGCTCTAACTTAGTTGACTCCACAGGCCGTGAGGCAATAGGTGACGACGGCTTAATTAAAGAAGACGCTCGCACGTTTTGGCTACCTTCAAATAAACCGGCTGATGGTAATTTAGTCGCACAAGGCGGCGTAAACTACTTACTTTCAAGCTTAGACTCACAAAGCCGCAAACTGTATATAGATTCGGACGGTAGTATTGTTGATTTTACCTTTGATAGAGTTAAAGAAATTTTAAATATAGTGTCAGACGCCATAGGTGGCATCATACCGGGTACTGATATTGCTATCTCGCGCAATGATATTAATTGGGCAAGAGGCATGGATGTAGATAACGAAGATAGCGATAGCTCATCAGTAGATCAGCGTGCCAATATTTTTGGTGATCCTTTGCATTCTAAGCCGGTATCTATTGATTATGGTGATGGCAACATACGTATTTTAGTGGGCACTAATGCTGGCTTTTTACACATGTTTAACGATAAAGGTAACAGCATTGAAGAGGAGTGGGCGTTTATGCCTGCTGAGCTGTTAAAAAACATACCTGCGCTTCGTACAAATCAAGCCAATACTAAAGTGTATGGTATGGATGGGCCTATTAGTGTGTTTTTTAACAATAAAAGTTTAAACAGTGACGGCTTAAATGACGGAGTAATAGATGCCACTAAAGGTGATGAAGTATGGGCATTTGCTGGCATGCGCCGCGGGGGTAAAAACTATTAAGCACTTGATATTAGCTCACCAGATAAGCCAAAACAGCTTTGGAGTAAGCCTATTGTAGGCGGCTCAGATGGGTTTGAATACCTAGCTCAAACCTGGTCAAAACCACAAATAGCCTATATTAAAGCGTTTGGAGATGAGCCTTTACTGGTATTTGGTGGCGGATACGATACAAACAAAGACAACGCGATTCGTAGCGAGGATGAATCAGGCACGGGAATTTACATTGTTAAGGCTAAAACTGGCGAAAGAGTATGGGCGTTAACGCCCGATGATAATAATTTCCAAGGTAAGCACAGTATAGCTGCTGATATAGCAACGCTTGACTCAGATTATGATGGTTACATTGACCGTTTATATGCCACCGATACGGGGGGTAATATTTGGCGTGTGGATATGCCTGGCTCAGACAAAAATAGTTTTTCTCATTACAAATTAGCAGAGCTTGGCAGTTCATTAGCAACCCAAGACCGACGCTTTTTTTACAAGCCACTAGTGGCACGTACTATGTTTAGTAAAGTGAGCAAAACGAGCTATGGCGGTGAAGAAATAACCACACGATTAGATACGCCTTACGATGCCATCGTGATAGGCAGTGGTAATCGCTCAAATCCGCTTGCAACCAATGAGCAAGATCACCTTTACATGATTCGCGATGAACAAACCGTAACTAAAACCTTCGATTCACAAAATACGCCAGAGCCCATAGTGCCAAGTGATTTAATGCTTATGAATGACGACCCATTTGGCAATGCACTAGATAATGTAGATGAGTTTGTAGAACTTGAAGCTGATTTAGCAGGCTTTAAAGGGTGGCGATATGAGCTAAGTAATGGTGAAAAATCATTGGCTGCAGCCACCGTAGTAGGAGGCGTAGCTTATTATACATCGTTTACACCTGCACTAGAGTCTGATAAAAATCAGTGTTCTTTAACTGGAGGCGGTGGTGCAATGTACGCTTTTCATTTGCACTATGGCACAAAAGTGTACGACCAACTTAAATTTACTACCAGCTACGATGTACCCGACACCGCTCAGTTGTATTTTGGTGAAGGCGACTCATGTATAGATGCTAATAATAATGGATTATGTGATGTGCCAACACCTGATGATGGTGACCCAGATGACGGTACCCCAGGTGGTGGTTACGAGTACGAAGAAACAATACCTGTTAGCCAAGTAAGCCAGTTTTATTTAATCGGCCCGAGCCTTACTGGTGAAGGCGCAGTAAACCCAATCAAACCGCCTGAAATTAGCGGACCAGGGCTAACTGTTGTTGATGGTAAAGTTAAACTTGTAAATGACAGTGATACATTAGGCTTTGGCTTTAAAACGCAGCAAACCTACATATATAAGCGTGAAGAAAACGATTCTTCATCTGATTAGGTTAGCCTTAGCTCAGGCGTCACAACGCTTTATTATTTACCGCGCATGCCTTTAAAAGGCATGCGCTAACTTTTCTAGCTAATACTAAAGAGCCCAAAGCAAACCTTGCTACGTTAAAGTGTTCTGCTTAAGAAAGCTCAACAATTAAATTTTTGCCTAAAATTCAACACGCCTCCTACCTAAAATAGATTACCTAACCAAGCGAATTTGTATTAATAAAGCCAACATTTATTCGCAATTATTGTGTTTAAGTATTTTAAAAAGAGGGCTTATTGTCCCTATATTGAAAATAGACATACGGGTAATAATTGGTTTATGAATTGTTCGTAAATAAACCAATTAATGTGTAAATAAACATTAAATAAGTCACTAAATAGTAAAGCAATATTTGCATAACATGGTTAAAAAAAAGATTTATAAAACTTACCATTTTTAATGGTTGCTAGTGCTTAATTTTGCCGCTATTTTAAGGTTAAGTTGTATTAGATGGAATTAGTATGAGTTTCAAATTGATCTCTTTTTGCTATTGTATTCCCGTACTCTTTTTAAATGGTTGCGATGAGGAAGTGAGTTTATTTAGTAGCAGTAAAACGCCGTCAGTGGCTAAAAACGAAAACGCTAATTTACCGGCTACTGCTATTAAGCAAAAGCACCTTGTTGTAGAAGGCCTAATAGAGGGAATTGTACCAAGTCACTGTAAACGTGGTGAAACAGCATATATAAATGCAAAAATGCAAAAGGTTATACGCAACCCAACTGCAAAAGTGACTTATACACTAAAGCCCACTGATAATATTTTGTCTGTGTGTGTGGCCAATGATAACTCAGCTATTACTTATCGTTATGGCACTGAGCAAAAAATTGGCCTTGAGTATACGGCCACTGCGGCGCAGCCATTTGGTAGCTACTATCGTCAAATAGGGAAAGTAGGCGAAAGTATTTTGTTTTTTAACAAAGGCAATTACTATTACTACATTATTAATGCTGGTGGTATGGGCAGTGGTGTTTCAGTGAACGTATATAAAAATAAAACGCTTATTGCGGAGTTTTTCTCTGGTAATGAGGCGTATAACGACTTTGTTATTGCCAGTAATTTAGACTTGCCTAAGTCGTTGGCAATAGAGCTTCAACCACATATAAACACAATGCAATGAATGGATTAAGTAAAGCACATTGTAACATTATTGAACAAGGGCAGTGGTTTTCTAAGCGTGATGCACACTTAAAACAGTTTTTACTAAGCCACGCAAAAACTTTAAGCCTTAGCGCGCACCAATCTCTTTTTTTACGAGGTGATAAACACGACGGTATTTATGCTGTATTAAGTGGTGTGGTGCGTATTAGTGGGGTAAGTAATAATGGTAAAGAAGCTGTTTTAAGCTTTGTTGATGCCTCGCTGTGGTTTGGCGAAGTCACTTTATTTGACCGCGGAATGCGCACGCACGATGTTTATGCGCAAACCGATGTAACACTGTGTTTTATTGGGCAACGCGCACTTGAGCAACTGTTAAAACAATACCCGCATTATTGGCAAGACTTTGGGTTACTCCTTGCCCAAAAATTGCGGGTTATGTTTACTAGCATGGAAGATCACGCACTATTAAGTGCCGAGCAGCGCGTTGCAAAACGCTTACTTATATTGTGCGCGCATTTAGCGCATAGTAATGGCCATACGTTTACTTTGTCACAGCAACAATTGGCTGATATGACTTACCTCACACGGCAAACTGCCAATCAAATTCTAAAAAAATTAGCAAAGCAGCAACTCATTGAGGTCGGCTATAACAAAGTGACCATTTTAAACCAATCTGCTTTAGAGCTACTTTGTAATCAGTAAATGTCGGCTCCCCGACAGAGTGATATTTTAAAAGCCTGATATAGTGTAAAAAAACACAATAAAAGGCACACACATGAAAACTCTACAGCAACAGCTTGGTACATACGGTTTGTACCATCGCTCTAAACGCAATGTTTTAACTCATTTTTTTGGTATTCCGCTTATTGTATTTGCGGTGCTTTGCTTGTTAGCGCGTATTCAAATACCCATTGGCAGCCTTCTTATTGATGGCGCGCAGCTTTTTGTTTTTGCAAGCGTGGTGTATTACTTAATGCTGAGCGTGTCGCTTGGTTTAATAATGGGTGTACTGTTTACCTTATTGCTTTTAGCAGCGCAGCCAATCGCTGCTATGGCTTTTTGGCCTTGGTTAAGTATTGGTGTGGGCGTGTTTGTATTTGGCTGGGTACTGCAGTTTATTGGCCATTATTATGAGGGTAAAAAGCCTGCGTTTGTAGATGATTTAATTGGCCTAATTATTGGCCCGTTGTATGTAACCGTTGAGCTTTTATTTTTAATGGGGCTTTATAAATCGCTAGAGCATGAAGTTAACGCCATAGCAGGCCCCACCAAGGCATAATGCTAAGCGGCTTAAATATTTAGTTATTTTAGCGTGCTAAATAAAGCGTTAACCACGTTATAAATCATATATCTGTTGTTATAAACGTTTAAAACTTAACACGATTGCTATTAGCAGCGGATAAAATAATAAAGGCAAATAACCCATGCAATACAACAATAAAACCGTGTGGATCACCGGCGCATCATCAGGTATTGGCAAAGAGCTCGCAATACAGTTTGCAGCACTGGGTGCCAAGGTTATTTTATCAGCCAGAAGCGTTGATAAACTTAACGAACTAAAACAAAGCTTACATGGCGATGGCCACATTATTGTGCCTCTTGATTTGTCAGCGCCTGAAGCTGTTTTAGCTCAAGTTACTGATTTAATGAGTACATTACCTGCTATCGATATTTTAATTAATAACGGTGGGGTATCGCAGCGCAGCTTATTTTTAGAAAACGAATTTAATGTTTACCGCCAGTTGATGGAAGTTAACTATTTTGGCCTCATTGCACTTACCAAAGCGGTAGCGCCTACTATGGTTGCTAGGCGCAGAGGCTCAATAGTCTCAATTAGTAGCGTTGCGGGTAAAGTAGGCTCTAAATTTAGAACGGGCTATTCAGGCTCTAAATATGCAGTAGTGGGCTTTATGGATTGCCTGCGTGCTGAGCTTTCAAAGCATAACATTCATTGCTTAACTATTTGCCCCGGCTCTATTAAAACCGCCATTGCACATAATTCGTTAAACGAGCAAGGCATAGCGCAAAACAAGCCAGAGCACTCAATAGAAAATGGCATGGATGTAAGCCTAGCTGCTAAAAAAATGATCCTCGCAATTTATAATAAAAAAGACGAAGTGATTGTTGGCAAAGGCTTAAGCGGCTGGGCACCGACCATTAAACGGTTTTTTCCTAGCTTATTTAATCGATTAACCGCTAAAACAAACTATCGGTAGCATCGGGCGATTTAGAGATATAAAATGCTGTAAATTCAATCAATTTAGACAAGGATTCTAAATGAAGTATTTATGGCTTGGCCTGTTTTTTATTGTATTAATTTGGTCCGGAATTAACCCAAAAGATCAGTTTACTTGGCTGCTTGAAGTTATCCCCGCAATCATTGGTTTAGTGCTTCTGGCAAGCAGCTATAAGCATTTTAAACTCACCCCCATTTTATATGGCTTTATATTAGCGCATTGTATTGTGCTAATGGTTGGCGGGCATTACACCTACGCCGAAGTCCCTTGGTTTGATAATTTATTTGGCAGTGAGCGTAACAACTACGACAAAGTAGGGCACTTTTTTCAAGGGTTCGTGCCTGCATTATTAGCGCGTGAAATATTACTACGTAAAAATGTAGTCAATGGTAAAGGCTGGCTAAATGTGTTTGTTGTATCGATATGTTTAGCGTTTAGTGCTTTTTACGAACTAATAGAGTGGTGGGTTGCAGTGTTAAGCGGTGAAAACGCAGAAGCATTTTTAGGTACGCAAGGGTACGTATGGGATACTCAATCTGATATGGGAATTGCCTTACTTGGGGCTATTTGCTCGATATTGCTGCTTTCAAAAGTACACGATAAACAGTTAAAAAATGTTAAAGATTATTGATTCAAATTTTATGATTAAAAGACAATAAATTATGACTGTAAATACCCACAATTTCACGATAAGCACAGATAAAAGCAAGCTTAACTTTAACGTTATTTATAACTTTATTGTTAATAGCTATTGGGCTAAAGGAATACCTAAAAGCGTGATGCAAAAAGCGATTGATAACTCAATGTGCTTTGGTGTTTACAGCGCTGATAACGAGCAAGTTGGTTTTGCCCGCGTAGTAACCGACAACGCCACCTTTGCCTATTTGGCTGATGTATTTATTACCCCAGATTTACAAGGTAATGGTCTGAGCAAGTTACTCATAAAAACGATTGTAGAACACCCTGAGCTGCAAGGGCTCAGGCGCTTTTTATTAGCCACTTCTGATGCGCATGGCCTGTATGCGCAATACGGGTTTAAGCCGATAGATAACCCAGCACTGCTAATGCAAATAAATCCTGCAAATGTGTATGAGGGAAATAATAGTGAGACCTAATAAATGGGGCGAAGAGTTTAAGAAGTTTTCTATGTGCCTAATTTACCAAGACTATATTGTTCTATACTACCAGCGGAAAAACAAATACCAACATAAAGCCAAACAGTACTCGCTACAATTTGCCAAGTATCTAAACCTGAGGACGTTACAAATGTAGGAACAGCAATTAATCCCCGCAATAAGCAGATCATTGCAATGGTAATTAAAGCTGATTTGAGCAGAGGAACTTTGCGAATTAAACCAACTGCTGAAAAAGCAAAAATAGTACAAGCAAACATTAAGCTTGCAACGATTATTGTGCCAATTGGAGCAAGTAAAGTTCCTTGAATCGAAGAGTCGATTATTTGTTGAGGTGCCCGAGCAAATGCAAACCAACTAGGACCGCCAAAAATACAGAGTAGGTGCCAGATCGCAGAAGCGGAAGCTATAACACCTGCACTAATTAATAATTTTGATTGAACACTAAAACTCAATGCTTACTCCATATTGCACTGGCACATAATGCCTTGTTATATTTCGTTGGATCATTTAGCTGCTAATTCGGTTTCGTCTTTCTTCATCAAGCTTTTTTAATGTATTGAGTGTAAAATTAGGCTTTAATACTAATTCATGCTCTCTTGCATTACCTTCGAATAGCACCTGTGAATCATCTATTTCCATAAGGAATACTGGCCTAGCTTTAAGCATGGATTCGGACATTCCAGATGCATGGTAAAAAGCATTAAGCCCTTCAATTTCGCTTGCCCACGAGCAACCTAAATCCTGTTTAGACTCACCATCCCTACCTATTCGATATAATGTTAAAGCTTGATTCAAAGGCGTGTAGCTTTGAGGAAACTTTGACAAATCAAAGCGAAAACAATCATAACTTCCTGATATTACACTTGAGGTAAATAGCTCGTTTAGTGTCTCTTTTTTCCCTTTGCCTTCCATAATATTGATTATGCCCTCCTTATGGGCATTCAGAAACATTAGCAACACCTCCAATTTATCGCCATGTTCATCAGTATAAAAAGTTCCTTCGAAATCTTTCTTAGATGCCAACAGCTTATCGATATATGTAAGTTCCTGGGGACTAAGATATTTATATTTTAAGTGTTCGAGATCGATACCGATGGAACTAAGTAGTGTGGATAAATATTGATTCAAATAGTTCTCTCTTAAGAAATATAGACATAATGACTCCCACACGGTGTTAGCCTCCGCTTTTCGTGGGTTAGCTTAATTCAAAGCCAGAGCCATAATTAGTTTGTCAATTAACTAAACAGCAGAGGCTAACATGAATAAACATAGCATACTTTTTATCGGTCTTGATACACATAAAGAATTCAATGAAGTCGCCTATATTGAAGAACATAGAGGTGCGCAACCTGTTCATCTTGGCCGAGTTTCG
>NZ_JAQREZ010000149.1:0-701 GCF_028598715.1 Pseudoalteromonas sp. GABNS16E | reverse complement strand
AACTGAATCAATAGTCTAATTATATAAATATCAGTATATTAAGTGAACTAAATGTATAGATTAATAGATCATAAGCAGAACATACTTAGACCAAAAGGTGATCAGAGTTTTCACACAGTCTGGGCACAGAGCCGACCTTCGGCTCTAACTCGTTTTTGTCCAAAAATGATTTTGATCGACCGTCTGCTGAACGCTCAAAGCTCTTCATTCTGAATTAAAAGCTAACCAATAAAAGCTGAGGGTTTCACGTTGAAAATCACTTAATATAATTGATTATTAATTCTAAGCTTTCATAAATTGTTAAGTGTTAAAGGCACGATACTAAAAACTCTGGGTTGAAGTACAATTTTACCCGCCCCTTTCCAGATTCACATACCACTTTCTCCAAAAACTTTATAGGTTCTTTTTTACCTTCGAACTGAACCATAGCCTTGGAGAAAGCAGAGGCAGCCCTTTTTATGTCTCTGTATGGATTTTCCGACTCAATAAAAATTTCTTGCCACTCACTTGCAAAAATTGTTACTGGGTTGGAGATGCCAAACAAATAACTTAGAGGCTCTAATTTCGACAATGCTAGGGGTTTTGTGCCCATCCCCTCGAAATGAACCTTAAGCCTATTTTATAACCAACACAGAGGGCGTTCAAAATTCTGTGTCAGCTTAAATTTTTAAATGTCGAGTACGCTATCTAAACGTCCTTCA
>NZ_JAQREZ010000148.1:0-705 GCF_028598715.1 Pseudoalteromonas sp. GABNS16E | reverse complement strand
AATATGATTGATGGTGTTTATATAAGATGGCAGAATATTGGAAGGTAACCCACCGCCACAGACCATATAATATAATACCTGTAGCGTTCTATGTTACTTTAGAGGGGAAAATCCCTAGAACCCCAAATAGACTCAAAAATTCTATCCATGTTCAGTATGGGGATGAGTTATCGGGATATTAATAAACACATTGAAGATATGTTCGGTATGAACGTTGCCTCAGGCACCATAAGCGCCATTACCGATAAACTAATTCCAGAGCTTAAAGCATGGCAACAGAGACCACTAGACAGTCATTACCCTATTGTTTGGCTTGATGCTATTCATTATAAAGTCAAAGAAGATGGGCGCTATATCAGTAAAGCTGTTTATACGTTATTGGGATTAAATATTCACGGTAAGAAAGAGATACTTGGTCTTCACTTATCTGAAAATGAAGGGGCTAATTATTGGTTGTCTGTGCTTACCGATTTAAATAATCGTGGAGTTAAAGATATTCTTATTGCCTGTATTGATGGGCTAACTGGGTTTCCTGAGGCGATAAGAACTATTTTTCCAGAGACTGAAGTTCAATTATGTATTTTTCCAGAGACTGAAGTTCAATTATGTATTGTTCATCAGATACGCAATTCAATGAAGTATGTTGCCTCTAAAAATCAAAAGGCGTTCATGGCCGACTTAAAGCCAGTATATCGTGCTCCAACC
>NZ_JAQREZ010000147.1:0-770 GCF_028598715.1 Pseudoalteromonas sp. GABNS16E | reverse complement strand
ACGGGACATGGAATGTCTTATCAAAAGTAATGTACTTAAGTGGTCGAATTTATAATAAGCCCGACCATAGAAAAACGCTCGAAGGCATACTGTATAAGATGCGCACAGGTATTCCATGGCGAGATTTACCTTCTGATTTTGGCCGTTGGAGTGCTATCTACAGACGGTTTAATTTATGGTCCAAAAAAGGGATTTTGAATGAACTGTTTCGCGCATTATCTCGTGATGCGGACATGGATTGGGTCTTCATTGATGGCAGTATTGTCAGGGCTCATCAACATAGTTGCGGTGCAAGAACTGCTGACAATGAATCAATTGGAAAGAGCCGAGGTGGAAATTCTACGAAAATTCATCTTGCAGTCGATAGCGGAGGGTTGCCTGTTTATTATGAATTATCCTGTGGAAATACGCATGATATCGTCCATGCAGAGTCACTCGTAGCTAATTGCCCAACAAGTAATATGGTTGTCGCAGATAAAGGCTACGACAGTGAAAAACTGAGAGCGTTTGTTCGTGATAATAACGCTACACCCGTTATTCCACGTAAGGGCAACAGTTTAGTAGGCAATGAAGATATTGACTGGTGCATGTACAAATATCGGCACTTGGTTGAGAATGCATTTGGCCGTATTAAGCAATATAGAGGGATAGCCACGCGGTATGAAAAGCTTGAACGAAATTATCATTCAATGCTCGCTTTAGCATTTACTATGATGTGGCTACCAATGTGGGCTGATTGATATATGTACTACAAAGATCAACAGCCCCTA
>NZ_JAQREZ010000146.1:0-779 GCF_028598715.1 Pseudoalteromonas sp. GABNS16E | reverse complement strand
AGTCTCAAGCGCTTTTTACTAGCTTGACTAGGCTTATCGCAAGTTAATACGTCCTTCATCGCCTCCAACTGCCAAGGCATCCACCGTGTACGCTTAGTCACTTAACCATACAACCCAAACGGGTCTTTGTTATGTGACAGTTTAACTTCGCCAGAAGTTAATATTGAATACTAAAGTAGATACCAATTAATCATAAATGATTAAATTGGCACTGAATGATACTGCTATCATTCTTTTTTACTTTTGAAAACTCTTGATAAACACAAAGTATCTATCAGAATTTTATTATCAGCTTTTCCAAATTTTTAAAGAGCAGAGAATCAAAAACTTCTCAAAATTAAACACACTCAATTCTCAGGTGATGTTGCTACCCGATAAAGAATATTTATTTTTAAGAAGTAAAGTGGTGGAGCTAAGCAGGATCGAACTGCTGACCTCCTGCGTGCAAGGCAGGCGCTCTCCCAGCTGAGCTATAGCCCCACATATGCTGGTCTTATTGTTTGTTATCCGACTTCGTTTTAACCTTAGTGATAAGATTAAGAAGAAGTGGTGGGTCTGGGTGGATTTGAACCACCGACCTCACCCTTATCAGGGGTGCGCTCTAACCAACTGAGCTACAGACCCAAACAATAAGTGTTGTTCTCTTTACAATTAACAATCATCTGTGTGGACACTACGAACAAATAAGTTCTAAATCGTATAAGGAGGTGATCCAGCCCCAGGTTCCCCTAGGGCTACCTTGTTACGACTTCACCCCAGTCATGAATCACTCCGTGGTA
>NZ_JAQREZ010000145.1:0-844 GCF_028598715.1 Pseudoalteromonas sp. GABNS16E | reverse complement strand
ATCCCCAGCATCAACACGTTGCCCTTGGATAAAGTCGTCTTGAAGCACGACACCTTCACGGTGCGCCGTTAATGCATATTGTCCAAATGCTTTAATGTCTTTGTTAGAAATACCATTTATTGCTTTTTCAGTTAACCCTAAAGCAATGAGCTTGCCATAGCTCGCATTGTATGTTGTTTCAGCTTGTAATAATCGACTTTCACTCACCGTCTTATTACCCAGCTTTTTTACACGTTGCCATTCGGTTGAAGCGATTAAATAGTCAGCTTGTGCTTGTGCCATTGCTTCACTAAATAATGTAACTAACTTCTGACCTATTTCTACATACTCGCCAAGCGCTGCATGGCGACTGATAATGACTGACTCTGTACGTGGTGATACCACATAACTTTTATAGCCATTAGCTTTTATTTCGCCAGGTGCATATACGGAGCTAAATTGATATTCAGGCTTAACACTTTCCACTTTAATTTTAGCAAGCGACATCTTCTTTGGATCAATAGTGATACCTTCTTCATGTTCTTCTTCTCCCTCTTTATTACCACCTTCATGGCCGTGCTCGTCATGGTCACCTTTATCTTCTTCATGTCCCTTTTCGTGTTCATGCTCATCTTGATGTTCTTTTTCTTCTTGTTTCGAAACGTTTGTGACAGAACCAGTTCCATCTGACGACTGTGCAAAAGCATCATGATTTGTAGTAAACCCAACTAACAGGCAGCTAATTACTACGGCTAAAAATTTTTTACTAATTACTGTATTCATTTTTGTAACCTATATTTTTAATAAATTTAAGATTTCGTTTTTCGCTACTGAAAAAACAAAGCGCTCAAATCTCAAATTTGGA
>NZ_JAQREZ010000144.1:0-862 GCF_028598715.1 Pseudoalteromonas sp. GABNS16E | reverse complement strand
TGTAGTGGCATAGTTAATTTGGCCACCCATTAAGAAAGAAATGTTATGCTAATAAGCATACAAATTTGGGTGAAAAAATGACGAAATTAAAACGCGCAACGTATTCTGCGGCAATCAAGTTAGAAACAGCTCAGCTTGTAGTTGACCAAAGTTATACTCAAGAAGAAGCAGCCAAAGCGATGGGGGTGGGTAAATCAACCGTCAGTAAGTGGGTTACTCAATTAAAGCAAGAGCGGAATGGCCAGACACCATCTGCTTCACCAATGACGCCCGAACAAATTGAAATCCGCGAACTTAAAAAGCAAATCCAACGCATTGAATTAGAAAAGGATATATTAAAAAAGGCTACCGCTCTCTTGATGTCCGACTCCCTGAACAATTCTCGTTAATCGAGAAGTTAAATCAACGAGAGCGTTATCCAATTAGTGTGCTATGTAGTGTATTCAATGTGCATCGCAGCAGCTATAAGTACTGGGTCATACGGGATACAACGCCGACGCCAGAGCAAGTAAGGCTAGAGGCTGAAGTTAAAGCAATACATGCAATGAGCGGTGGCTCAGCTGGGGCACGGACAATCGCAGCAATTGCAACGAATAACGGTTTTGAATTAAGCCGTTATCGCGCCGCTAAGCTCATGATTAAACTAAAACTAGAGAGCTGCCAAGTACCACAACATCAATATAAAAGGGGTAGTAATGAGCATCTTGAAATCCCAAATTTGCTAGATAGGCAGTTTGATGTTGTTGAGCCAGATACCGTGTGGTGCGGTGATGTGACGTATATTTGGGTAGGTAATCGCTGGGCTTATTTAGCCGTTGTTATTGATTTATTTGCACGTAAAGTCGTTGGTTGGGCCATGTCG
>NZ_JAQREZ010000143.1:0-899 GCF_028598715.1 Pseudoalteromonas sp. GABNS16E | reverse complement strand
AGTTGCAAGGTCGCAAGCGTTGTAAGAATAGGCATAAATCATAGCCAGTTTAACAACTGGCTGATATGCTATTTACGACAAAGTCGCTCGGTAATTAGACCGACACAATCCCTTGGTAATCACACTAGTACACCTAATGCTGTTAACACCAAGCGACTTTGTCGTATCTTAATTACCAAGCGATTCTGTCGTAATCGCTAATTACCAAGGGAATTTGTCGGTCACTTTTTTACGTGTCTGTTAGTGTTTTGTTTTTGGAATACTAATAAGGCATGTTGAGGATGATTGTGATGGATTCAAAAGCTCAACTCACTGTTGATATTATTGCTAAAGTAGCAGAAAACAGAATAACAATTGGCAATGCAGCAAAGTTACTTAACAAGTCACGACGTACAATTGAACGCTACGTCAAACAATATCAGCAAGTCGGTATTCAATTTGCTATTCATGGTAATCGTGGCAAAGCCCCGCCAAATAAAACACCAGTATCAATTAAAAAAGCCGTGCAAACTCTGATTAAAGAAAAGTATTTCGACTTGAATCTGCTTCACTTAGCTGAGCAGTTAGCAATCAATGAAAACATCGTAGTTAAGCGCGAGACCCTACGAAGTTGGGCGCATGATATCCACCATGCTAAACGCGCTAAACGAAGACGTAGTAATGTTCGCAAACGCAGAGAACGCATGGAAGCTCCGGGGTTAATGATGCAAATGGATGGTAGCCCTCATCGTTGGTTTGGTGATAAAAAGCACTGTTTAGTTATCATGATTGACGTAAGCGTCCGGCCAACCACACCTAGCAACACCATTTTTTGTATTTGAAAATACCTTCAACTTTTTATTGGAGGTCATTATGAATTCACCCATCCCTAAACGTTGGCTAGAAATCCTAGCGCTTCG
>NZ_JAQREZ010000142.1:0-922 GCF_028598715.1 Pseudoalteromonas sp. GABNS16E | reverse complement strand
CTGGGTGACGTAGCCTCAGTCTCATTTGAGTCAGGCCCACCACAAGTTAGACGCGATGATGTACAACGAAGAGTCGTTATCCAAGCAAATGTACAAAATCGAGATATGGGAAGCGTGGTTGCCGATATCAGAACGGTAATTGCTGAAAAGGTTGACTTACCTTCAGGTTATTCTGTTTCGATTGGCGGCCAGTTCGAAAGTCAAAAACGTGCTCAAAATAGGTTAGCTATAGTTGTACCTTTATCGTTAGCACTAATCGCACTACTACTTTACTTTGCCTTTGGTTCTGTTGGTCAAGCTATGCTGATATTGGTCAACGTGCCGCTTGCTGTAATTGGCGGAGTTTTCTCCTTATATTTATCTGGACAATACTTGTCTGTACCAAGCTCCGTTGGCTTTATTACCTTATTTGGTGTAGCGGTATTGAATGGGGTCGTTATGGTAGAAAGTATCAACCAACGTATTAAAGACGGTCTAGAAGCATCTAAAGCCGTTTTTGAAGGCGCTACTTCAAGATTAAGACCTGTACTTATGACTGCTATAACATCAGCTTTAGGTTTGATACCGATGTTAATGTCTAATGGTGTTGGTGCAGAAATACAGCGCCCATTAGCGAGTGTTATTGTTGGCGGCTTGGTAACTGCAACACTGTTAACATTATTTGTTTTACCTGTTTTATATCGCTGGTTTTCAGAGAAAAAAATAAAAGAGCTATCCAGATAAAATTACTGTGAACTCTAACCCCACGCTAAAGTCACGTTTAGCGTGGGGTTATTGAGTAGATGAACGAAAAGAAAGATTAGATTTAACAATAAACTAATAGTCATGACTGCTTTGTCGGAATATTTGTCGTTAAACAGGCCAAAGCTAACTTCCGCTTTCGTATCTTTGCAGTCTTAATCTCTATGTGTCTCAAGGTCGG
>NZ_JAQREZ010000141.1:0-971 GCF_028598715.1 Pseudoalteromonas sp. GABNS16E | reverse complement strand
CAGTCATGTTGTTAGCTGATGAAAAACAACTATGGGTTGAAGCAAAAGTTTCTCCAAATAAAAAGCTAAATTTATCAATTGATTCTCCTGCGGTACTTAAATTAGAAGGCCAGAGTTACAATGCCAAAGTTATCCAAGAAGCCCATACAATTGATCCCGTAACTCGTACAAGAATTATTAGATTGGGGGTACAGAATGCTGATGATAACCTTCATTCAGGTATGTTTGTAAAAGTTTACTTTCAGTTTGCCACAAAGCAGAAAGTGATGGCTGTGCCAGAAGAAGCATTGATCCGCAGCGCAGATGGTGATTGGACCGTATTTGTCGAAGACCACCCTGGAGAATTTAAAGCTGTAGAAGTAGAACTAGGCCGAGCCTTAGGTGATTTTAGGGAAATCATTGGCCTTGATAGTGGGACGCGAATTGTAACCAAAGGCGCATTTTTTGTTGCTTCTGAAATCGCTAAAGGCGGATTTGATCCGCATAACCACTAAGGAGCAAGACTATGTTTAATAAAATAATAGATTGGTCTGTTAATAATAGACTCCTGATTTTGATTGCGCTGTTTGCCACAATTGTCGGCGCAATTATGGTTATACCAAAACTAAATTTAGATGCCTTTCCTGATGTTACTAATGTTCAAGTTGCTGTAAATACTGAAGCGCCAGGACTAGCTGCTGAAGAAGTTGAACAACTCATTACGTACCCCATTGAAGCGGTCATGTATGCCTTACCTGATGTAGAACAAGTGCGCTCAATTTCTAAAACAGGCTTGTCTGGCGTCACGGTTGTTTTCAAAGAAGGCACCGACATTTACTTTGCAAGACAACTTGTATTTGAGCGCCTTCAAGCCGCAAAAGAACTGATACCAGAAGGTGTCGGCACACCCGAAATGGGGCCAAACACCTCAGGGCTAGGCCAAGTATTTCAGTACCTTCTTATTTCAGATAAAGATGCAGGCTATGATGCTA
>NZ_JAQREZ010000140.1:0-974 GCF_028598715.1 Pseudoalteromonas sp. GABNS16E | reverse complement strand
TAACCTCAGATCTGCATAAGAATTAAAGTCGAGTCACTTTTATACTCGGCTTTTTAGTCTGAAAAGTGTAGGCAATTAATCCAGCCATTAAATTAACCATAAATGAGATGCAGCTGCGGTGCCTTGTGTGGTCTATTTGAGCCATATTTTTCAGCTGATCGAAAACTGTTTCAATGATGAAACGCTTTGATAACATCGCTCTATCCCAAGATGATATTGGCTGACGTTTCATATTACTTCGTTGTCCTGTAATAAAATTAATGCCTTGCTCAGCAAGTTCCGCTTTTAAGTTTGCAGATACATAACCTTTATCAGCGTATAAACTACCTGTAACATTATCGACCATATCTAATACCGGCTGTCTATCATCAACATTCCCAGCTGTCACTTTTACAGCTAATAAACCACCTTCATCATTCATGATGAGGTGAAGTTTAAAACCATAAAACCAGCCCATTGTTCCTTTGCCTCGTTTGGCTTCTCCCGCAAAAACTTGGTGGCGAGGAATACGCATGTTGTGACACACCTTGAGAGAAGTGGAATCGATAAATGCAATGCCTGTTGGTTTATCAAAGCGCTGCTTCAGATAGCTACACAGAGCAGGTAACGTGGCCTGAAGTAACTTCAGCATACGTGTATAACTGACTAAATCAGGAAAATAATGTCGCCAATACTGACAAACAAATTTGGTGTAGTAAGTTTTAAAGTCGCGATAACCTGATTGATGAAAAGCAATTAATATAGTCATCACTTCGCTAGAGGATAGTCGAGATGGCTTAATGCGTTGCTTTTCACCTGATTCTATTAGGTGTTTAAGCCATTGAGGTTCAAACAATAAACAAAAATCATCGACATCTACGTAAATTGCATCTAAGTTATTCATGCCCTTGCCTTGGTAATCTTATGTTTCTTGGTCGAAAGATCTGATCACCGCAAGGGCATTTAGTTCCATTTCTTATGTGCAGCTCAGGTTA